>JAFAKL010000260.1 GCA_019235445.1 Verrucomicrobiota bacterium
TGGAGGAACGACGGCAGAAACCCCGCAGCGTGGCGCAGGCAAGATGGTCTGCGCTACGGATCCTTGGGCTGCGCATTTGAGGGCGATTTATGGCGACTCGCATCAAGCTCGTAAGCGAAGAACGAAAAAACGTCTGTAATGTCTGCAACCTGTTGGTCAAGCGAACTACCGAAGCCGTGGCCAAACGAGTTAACCGCTAGCAGAATAGGATCGCCGGGAGCAGCCGCTGCCTGGAGAAGAGCAGCAAATTTGAAACTATTATATGGCGCCACGCGCCCATCGTTGAGTCCCGCAGTCAGCAGAATCGCAGGATATTTTGTCCCTTTCACTGCATGTTGATAAGGAGAATACGAAAACAATGCCTTGAATTGATCCGGGTCTGTAACACTACCAAATTCAGTAGTATTAGCTTGAGGCGATCACACAGGTTAAGCGGATCTTCGTGGGAGAAACGATAACCGGCGTTTGAGGTACCCCTGCCGATGAACGCTCTAAGCGACATCCAGAATCAACCAATGTTTCGCGACCTTGAGATCGGAGCCGTCAAAACTCAAGGACGTCGCGCTCGGCTTCGAACCCTCAACCCACCACCTTGACCCCTCCCCAAAACCGCCATCCCGGCTTCGAATCCTGAACAAGCCCGCTGTTATTTGACCTGTCCCCAAAATCCGCTGTGTGTCCCAAAATCCGATGCCATCTCTTGTCCTTGGACTTTGGCACCATGGAGATCGAAGAACGAGGATGACTGCGAGGGCGAAATGGGAAGGCGTTATGAGCGGCCCGGGAGTTGAAGAACGATTAAACTTTAGGTTTCGATCTGGCCACGGACACGACGGTAAAGTTGTTCGTAGCGTGGTACAATCACGCTGGCAGAAAACCGGTCATGAGCGCGCGTCTGGGCTGCGCGGCCCAGTTCCGTCCGCAGCGTTTTATCCTGAATCAACTGCTCGAGGGCGCGAGCCATTTTTTCGCAATCACCAAATGGGATGAGCAGTCCGGTTCTTTTATCCTGAACGACTTCAGGGATTCCCCCCACCTGCGGTGCGACGCTCGGGCAGGCAAAATACATCCCTTCGAGAATGCTCAAACAAAAGCTTTCCGTTTCAGAGGTGAATAATCCGAGATCAGCAGCTTGCAGGTAATCCTCCGTATCCCGGACGTTTTCCCGCACGATAACCCGGTCTTTCAGCCCCAACCTGCTTACGGTAGCAATAAAGGGTGAAAAATCGCCGCCTGCGAGAATGACGAGCTTGAACGATTCGCGCGGACGGATCAGCGCCACCGTTTCGAGCAGCAAATCAATACGCTTGAGGGGTCGCAGATTCGAGGAATGAAGCACCATCGCTTCATTGTCGAGGCCGAGTTCATTTCGCATTTCCTCGCGCGAACGCCGCGGCGCGCGCGGTTCAAAAAAATTGTGAATGACTTCCATCGGACCATCAAAGCCGAGCACCCTTTGTGTCTCTTGTTTCAGAAACTCCGAAACCGTGGTAACCGCGTCCGAGCAGGCCAGCGCGTGGTGGATGGCGGGGGCATAACCAGGATCGTAACCGAGCAACGTAGTGTCAGTACCGTGCAGAGTGGTCACGACGCGCGGCTGTTGTTCTGGCGGCAACATTGACCGCGCGAGAATCGCAGCGGTAGCATGGGGGACAGCATAGTGAACATGAAGGACGTCGAGTTGATGATCGCGGCTGACTTCCGCCATTTTCACCGAGAGCGGCAACGTGTAATCGGGATACTTGAACAATCTGTAATCGTTAATCACGACCGGATGGAAAAAAAGTCGCGAAGCATTCACGGGCATTCGAAACGGACGCTCGTAGCTGATGAAATGCACCTCATGTCCGCGTCGCGCCAAGTCTTGCCCAAGCGCTGAAGCCAAAATTCCGCTTCCACCAATGGAAGGGTAACAGGTGATCCCGATCTTCAATTGACGTCCTGTATCCACCTCAAAATTTTCGTGCCCCGATGCCCGCCTGAGCAAGCGATCCAAACACAAGTGGTTCATTGGGAAAAAGAGCGATCGCATGCCCAACTCCGATGCGCGCGCCCAACAACCGGGCTCGAAAGAGTTGCAATTCGATGTAGTTGCGCGCCGAAACCTGCGTCGCGTGCGTTTCCATGGCGGCGGTCCACGCAGCAACAAAGGCCGGCGCAGAAACATCAATAACGATCGGGGTGATATTGGTCGGTTCAGCTTCGGGTGTCACGGCGTAGAAAAACAATTGCTGAATGGTGTGCGGCGGTTGGCCGCTCAGTTCTTCCAAGCCGCCGAAGCGAGCTAATCTGGCGGCATCGCGCACTAGTTTTCCCAGACGACGGTGATCGGGATGCTGATTTCCCACCAGACTCGGGGCAAGCACTGTGGCTGGACAAGCGCGGCGGATAATCTCTGCCAGTTTAATGGCATGAGCGGCGCTGAGTTCCAGACGAGCATCACCGTCAAGCTCGATAAATTCAATCGTCGCGCCCAGCAGTTCCGCGGATTTCTCAGCTTCAGCGACTCGTTGTTTGGGTGTACCGTAAGTGCCGGCTTCGCCGCGCGAACAAACCACAAAATGCACTTTGCGTCCGGTCCGTGTTTCGCTCGCGATGACGCCCCCGCAACCAAATTCGATGTCGTCGGGATGTGCGCCAAAGGCCAGCAACGGCCCCAGCTCAGTTGAATTCGGTATAGGCTTCATCGGATCGGTCAATGGGGTCACGATTGATAAATTTGATTTCCGGACTTTCCTCGGTGTGAAGATAATCCTTTTCGCTCGCGCCAAGAATGTAATGGGTGCAATTCACCACCGACTGCATCCAGGAAAACCGCGTGTCTCGCGTGGGACTGATCTGCTTTTTGGTGAACGCAGTCTGCGGCAGCGTCATAAATGAATCGCCGCCCTTGTGCAATTTCAAAGCGCCATCCAAAAAACGGGCCCGGACAATCTCCCCCTCGTAGGGAACGTCCACGAAAAAATCCGGGATGTCGCAAGCCGCTTGACGAATCCCCGGGAGGCTCGAACGCACCACACGAATGTTATCGAGCAAACCCAGATGATGATACATCTCCAGGCAAAAGTCCGCGACGTTGGCGGCCGAAGATATTTGAAAAATTTCGATCAACTGACGACTGATGTAATTTGGCAATTGGCGCGCAATTTTATCCTGCCAACCTTCGGGAATCTCTTTGAGGTAAAGCGGCGAAAATCTGCGTTGAATATCATTTTTAAAGGTAAAGTTAAGTTGGGCGGGCTCATCGGTTGTACGGTGACGCAGGACGGTTCTCGTTTCGCGCGGATCGTGATCGCTGTCGTGGAAGAAGTAAACAATCTCACCCCCAATTTCCCTTTGCAGCCGGAGCGCGGCCCGGATTTTGGCAAATAGAAACCGCTTCGGGAAAAACCCGCAGGGTTGCTGGCCGAAACAAATGATTGGGGCCGTCATTGCGCGCGCAATCCACTCTTTCCGCCAACGCCGGGCAAAAAGGCTTGTAAGGCAACGCTGAAGATCACACAGGCCGCGCAGCCGATGAGCGGATACCAGAGATAGGAAATGGTGAGATTAAAATAGAGGAAAAAGATAAGCGTTTGCGATGCCACGGCCGACCAGAAAACTGCCGTGCCGCCCACGCGCCGGAGGAAAAACGCCACGACGAAAAGACCGAGCATCACGCCGTAGAAGATGGAGCCGAGAATGTTGACAGCCTGGATCAAATTCTCAACCAGATGAGCGTAGAGGGCGAAGCCAATCGCGAAGAGTCCCCAAAACGCGGTAAAGCATTTTGAGGCTGCTACACATTGGGTGTCGGTCGCGTTGGGTTTGATGATTTGTCGGTAGAAGTCGACGGTCGTGCTGGAACCGAGTGCGTTGAGTTCGGCGGCTTTGGACGACAAAGCGGCGGCGAAAAAGGCCGCCACGAGCAGACCGATGACCCCGTGCGGCAGTTGGCTGAGGATAAAAGTGATAAACACATAATCAGCGTCATTCGCCGTGGTGCTTGAATTTACCGCGGACAATGTTTTCGCAGCTTCCTCGCGGATATTTTCGCCCTGTTGATGTGCAGTCATCGCTGCGGCGAAAGCAGCAGCGGCAGCGGATTGATCGCCGCCGTGCCTCGCTTTCAACCAGTCTTCAAGTTGCCGATTTGTCTGGGCGTGGATCGAAGTAAAAGCCGTTTCATAATCGTGCAACTTTGGATCTGAGCGGTGCTCGGCGAGGTACTGGCTCAAAGTCGCATTGAAAAACAACGGGGGTTGTTCGAACAGATAAAAGACAAAAATCAGCACACCGAGCAGCAAGATGAAGAACTGCATCGGGATCTTGCAGACAGCGTTGAACATGAGACCGAGCCGGCCCTCGCGCAATGAAGCGCCTGAAAGGTAGCGCTGAACCTGTGATTGGTCCGTGCCGAAATACGCCAGCATTAAAAACGTTCCACCGAGTACTCCCGACCAAAACGTATAGCGTTCGTGAACATTGGTAGAGAAATTCACCGCACGGCATTTCTGAAATCCACCCGCCAGGGCGAACGTGTCCGTAAGGGTGAGTCCGTCGGGCAACTTCATCACCACCAGGCAAAACGCAGTGACCATTCCCGCGAAGATGACTGCGAGTTGATACTTCTGCGTGACTGTCACAGCATCACTTCCACCCATCACTGTATAGACAATCACAACCAATCCGCTGCTGATAATGGTCACGTTGAGCGGCCAGCCAAAGACCGTCGCCAGAACGATGGAGGGCGCGTAGATGGTCAGCCCTGCGCCCAGTCCACGTTGCAGAAGAAACAACACCGCGCCAAGCAGGCGGGTCTTGGTATCGAAACGCAACCCCAGAAATTCATAGGCGGTATAGACATTCAGCCGGCGGAAAATAGGCAGGAAAACGGCGGCAATGATGATCAACGCGATCGGCAGTCCAAAATAGATTTGCACAAATCCAAGTCCGGCGAGGTATCCCTGTCCAGGGGTCGAGAGAAACGTGATGGCACTGGCTTGAGTGGCCATGACGGAAAGACCGATGGCAAACCACGCCGTTTTGCCATCGCCCTTCAAGTAAGACTTCAGCCCGCGCCGGCCGCGTGTGCGCCAGATGCCATAAATGGCGATGCTGAGCATCGAGCCGATGAGAACAATGAAATCCAGGGCGCTCATGAAAAGGAAACCGTCAGCGCGACGAGCAAGGTGATCCAAAGAACAAAGAAGATGATCACCACGAGATAAACGACCTTCCAGGTTGGCAACCACGCTAGACCGGTAGGGTCGGACTCAGGTTCAACCGACCTGAAAGCAGTGGGCGGTTTGGGCGGTTTCATTTGCCGAGTGAAACCAAATTGGCAAATAGACGGAAAGCGCCGGGCACACCGGCGGGGAGCTCCCGAAAGAAGACCAGCCCAGTATAAACGAAATAGCCTTCGCCATATTGCGCGACAAGCAGTCCGCCTTTGAGCGTGGATTCGCCGGGATCATTGAGCGCGAGAATCGGCGTGAAGTGATCGTCCCACTGGTTGGGAAAATAAATACCTCGCTCCTGCACCCAGCCGTCGAAATCCGCGCTGGTGATCTTGTTTGGCGTATTCAACACCGGGTGGTCCGGCGTGAGAAAGGTCACCGGCGCGTTTTCGTCCGTGACGCGGTCTGCCGACAGATGCAGTTCAAAGGGCGCCAGCTTATCCGTTTTCAACCCGTCCGGCCGGTTGTATTGAGCGACAATCGTGCCACCATTTCCGACGTAGGCAAAGAGTACCGGAAGTTGTGAGGCAATATTGTTCCGAACATTCAACGCGCGAACGCCAAGGACCACGGCATCCAGGCCGCGCAACTGTTCGGGCGTGAGATTCGTATCGTCCAAAACTTTTACGGAGTAGCCCATTTGTTTCAGGCCTTCAGCCACGCGGTCGCCTGCACCCGGCAGATAGCCGACCATACGACCGCGAGTGGCGAGCTCAAGGCTAACGGCTTTCAGCCTGGCCGGCGGCTGAAGCAATTGCGGCGGGATATGCGGGTAATCAATTTCTACGTGTTGGTTGCCATAATGTACCCCGCCGATTTCCGCGTCGGCGATGATGCTCGCCGTGGCAGACCGCGATGGTGCGGTGATGGCGAATTGAAGTTGCGCCCGATCGCCCGCGGTCGCCAGATGAAATGATTGCTCGGCCGGCGATACATTCCAGCCTGGAGGCGCTTCCAATCGCAACCTTCCATTCGAATAGTCGCGTGACGCCATCACCTCGACGGCAACTGGGTGGGATGTTCCCGGAGCGAAAAGCGCAAGGTCAGAAACAAAATCCAGCGAGACCGGCGGAATTACCTCGATGCGACGGCGAACTTCACGATTCGCAGAGTTCGTAGTGACTTGCACCGGCTCGTCCGGAATGACAAGAGTCTGGTCGCCGACCTCAAAGACTTGTTCAATCGGAAAGGCGGGCGGATTCTCCGGGCGCCCAATAAGGGATGGATCATCTACACGGAACATTCCCGCAGTGCCCTCCTGGCGCAACCAATAGGGCTGACTTAGCGGCGTGTGGACAGGCAGCGTTTGGGTAGAGTCGAACGATCGGGTCTTGTTGGCCAGAAGTTCGATAACCTGGCCGACTTGACATTGGATTCCAGGATACCGGACCGCGACCCATCGAACCGGAATGCTGGAATAAATTACTGCGGAATGATGAAGTTTCATCATTTCGCCCGGCACAACTTCGGCCTGTGGAATAGTTGTCTGCACTTCCAGAGCGAGACATTCCTGCAAAATGCGGTCAAGCTGCGCGCGTTTCCCAAGGACGACAGAATCGTCTAACGGCAAGGCCGCCAATTCGCCGCGCAACTTTAATATTCCGGGAACGCTCCCGGCAGGGTCCTTTAAATTAAATTCAGTGATGATTCCGTCAGCCAGATTTCCGATTTTCGAACCTCCAGGGACACGGCTCCAAGTGGTGTCTACCCCGTCAAGAATATCGCTCGTCATGGGTGCGCCATCGAGAAGTTGGAATGTTTCAAATCTCGGACCGCTTTTTTGCGGAATGATGAAATTATCGAACCCTTGAGTCTTGTGCATGGAACGGCTGCGCCCGGCAATCTCAGCGAATGACTCCCCGGAAACTGGATCATTGCCAGCGACGGTAATACGCACTTGTTGAGAGCCGGCGATGTCCTCCTTTTGATAGATTGACACATTCCAAAGGATGCGCTTCGGCTGCCACGGTTTCAGTTGCTGTTCTGGAAAGGCTTTCGGATCGCCAGCAAGTTTGAAAGCTTCCATAGCCAGTATCGTCGATGCCGTATGGTGCCCGTGCGTGCGGCCGGGAATAGGAGAAAAACGCGTGATCAGCACGTCTGGCCGAAACTGACGGATCACCCTCACGATGTCGCTCAAGACCTGATGCCGATCCCAAATCCGCAGGGTCTGGCGATAGTCCTTGGAGAAACCGAAATCTACCGCTCGCGAAAAGAATTGCCGGCCGCCATCGATGCGCCGAGCGGCGAGCAATTCCTGGGTGCGAATCACTCCTATTTCGGCGCCGAATTCAGGGCCGAGCACGTTTTGACCACCGTCGCCGCGCGTAAGCGAAAGGTAGGCAGTGCGATAATTCCGCCCCCGGGCGAAATAGGCGATCAATTCAGTGTTTTCATCGTCGGGATGCGCCGCGAGGTAGAGCACACTGCCCATTTCACGGAAGCTGCGTAGTTGGCGTAAGATTTCAGGTGCGGGGACCGGCTGCGCCATGCTCATGAGCGAGGTGGCGAGGGCTGCAATCGCACAGGCTAGCCTGGCCAGCAGACGCCATTGTATTGTCTGCGTTGATTGGCCCCCGCGGGTCCAAAAAGGGTGCAGGGGAGCTACGCCGCCAATGAGAGAGCGTCCCTTCATACTGGGGGGCGGGAAGAACCTGTCTCAAATACCCGCAGGTTATTTCTGGACGGTGAAGGGTATGGAAAAGGCGGTGTTTTCCCACGTCATTTGCAATAGGCCGCCGCCAGAAGGATTTTTTGAGATGGCCATTGTGAATTGATCCACTGGCGCATCCAGGGTTTCTTTCTTCAGATCAATGCGCGCAAGATCTTGCCCCTGATCGTAGGACCCGGAACCGATTCCCCATTGGCCGATCTTTTTATTAATGATCAATTTGGCGGTACCGTCCTCGCTTGGCAAAGTGAACAAAGTGTAAGCTCCCGCTGGAATCGTGGTCTCGCCTATCATGATGGGCTTTTGGGTGATCAGGAGGGTGGCTTCGTCCGCTCCGGTGCGCCAGACTTCGCCGTAAGGAACCAGTTCACCCCAGATCTTACGTTTTTGGCCGGTAGTTGGATTTCTGGTGTAAGGCCGGCCGTAAACAACCATGACACGATCTCCGTCAATCACCTTGCTGATCGTTTCATGGGGGCTGATCCGTTTTTGCTGCGCCACAAGCGGCGATACGCAGGCGATGAAGGCACCGAGGGTCAGGACGTATGGTAATTTGTTGATCTGGTTCATAACTTGGTCGACAACTTTGGGATCGCAGCTCCAACGTTTGCTAGTACACTAGGCTAGGGAGAAGGATTTGCCGCAAACTATTCCTGGTGCATTATTTTCCTCGCGCACTAACCATCATGGATTGGATTCCTCGTATGAATTCAAGATTCGTTTTGACGTATCATCGGGGAATCGTGATAAATCTTTCTTGATCAACTCGGCGAGCTCGTCGTTGCGTCCTAAGGATTGCAGCAGATCCGCCTGATGCAAGGCGCAGCGCAATTTTTCTGGCCCCTTTTTGTAGCCTCTGGCGGCCCTGCTAAACGTTTCGAGTGCGGCATCGTTCTGGCCTTCCTTTTTTTCCAGAAGCCCTGCGATCTCGAGCGCTGTCGGATTGACGGCACCAACCCTGTTTAGGTCCCGCATCAATGCCGGGCGATCGGTGCTTTCTCTCTCGAACAGCTCCATGGCCTGCCACGAAGAGTGGACGGCAGATAAATCCAGGCTGAAGGGGCGGTACAATGGATCGCCCACAATCGTGGTCATCCACGAGACGGCGCGCAAAGAGGCATAGGCGCTTTCGGCGAACGTTAATCCGTTTACGAGGCGATCGTAAAAAAGATCCAGCGTGGGCGTCAGTTGCAGGAACGGTTCGTAGACGTTTCCAAGCGTTGCGGCGGCGCCATGCCGGATGAGAGGGCCAACCCAGAATTTATCAGCTTGCCGGATGGTTGATGCGCTGAACGAATGGATGTGAACGGCGATGGCCCCTCGCGAGAAACGGAAATGGGGATCGCTGAAAACGCCGGTGGCCTGGGCAGCATACCAGCCGAAGTAAAGGATGGCGTCGGTCATGGGATAACCGAGTGGGAACAAAGCCTCACGGCGGTCCAGAATTGCCGGACGGCCAGGGGATGCCACGGAGAAGAACGATGTACCGGATTTTGTTAGAGATGACCCTTGGTTCCGTGCCTGAAGCAAAGGTCCATAGTTGCGCATCCTGAAAATGGTTCCGGAGCGGCCCGGCGATGGTGTTGTCGTACTCGTCCCGGCCGATTTCTTCGTCATTGGAGCAGGGGAGGGCAATGAGCCGATCTTTCGGGACGGCGCGTTTCTCGGCGTAATACTCAGCAAGAGTTTTGCTATCGGGATAATTCGGATTGTAGACCACGAGCGTCGCATCTGGCAGATCTTCTCCAGCTCCTCGACCGCTGTGCGCGAGGACCAGCACGCACAGGAGGAGCCATTTCATGATTTTAACCAGACTGCGAGATCTTTTGCCCAATAGGTGATGATCATATCGGCGCCCGCCCTGCGAAAAGCTGTCATCATTTCCATGACCGCCCGTTTTTCTTCGATCCAACCCAGTTTGGCTGCAGCTTTTATCATAGCGTATTCGCCGCTCACGTTGTAAACCGCAGTCGGTAACTCGAAGCGTTCCTTCACGCGCCAAAGGATATCGAGATATGGTAAACCCGGTTTCACAATCAAGAGATCTGCTCCTTCTTCGACGTCTAAGGCGACTTCGCGCAGCGCCTCAAGCGCGTTTGCGGGATCCATTTGATACGTGCGCCGATCGCCGAATCGAGGAGCGCTCTCGGCCGCATCCCTGAAGGGGCCGTAAAAGGCAGAACAGAATTTCGAAGCGTAACTCATAAGGGCGACATTCGTGTATCCCTGCGCATCAAGCGCGGTCCGGATTGCGCCTACCCGTCCATCCATCATGTCGCTGGGAGCCACGATGTCCGCCCCTGCGGCAGCTTGGCTGATCGCCGTCTTGACCAGCAGTTCCACGGAAGCATCGTTCAGGACATCGTAACGGTTTCCCTCCTGGACAACAACGCCGCAATGCCCATGAGAGGTGTATTCACAAAGGCAGACATCAGTAATCACGATCAAATCCGGTACCGCCAGTTTAATCGCGCGAATCGCGTGCTGCACGATTCCGTCCTCTGCGTATGCCTGGGATGCGCTTTCATTTTTTTGAGCTGGAATCCCGAACAACAGAACGGCGCTAAGGCCCAGTTGAGCGAGGGATTGGCATTCCTCTTCCAGGCTGCTCAAGGAAAGCTGCGCCATGCCGGGCATGCTCGGTATTTCGGCCCGGCCCGAAACTTTTTCAGAAACAAAGAGGGGGTAGATCAGCTGACGAACGTCCAGGCGAATTTCCTGAACCAGGTGTCGCATCTTGTCGGTCGAACGGAGCCGCCGCGGCCGAGAGGTTAGATGAAGCATGGCTCATGTTAGCGGAGGATGGATTCAGCTTCCAGCTTTGGACGTTCCGGGGTTTCTCCCTTTAAAGTGGTTGCGGCTTTCGGCTACGCTGTGCTTTGCTGTTCAGCCGCCCTCCGTAAAACGCATGCAAAAGTTGCTTCTAGTGAATTTGAACAATACCTCTACGAAGCTTGCGCTCGCGGATGACGAAAAGCTGCTGGCCAGGAAGGTCATACCCACGAAGACACTGTCGATTTCCGGCGTGAAACGGGTCATCCGCGCATGGAGCTTTGACCATGCGCTGGTTGGATCGGTCGTCCCGAAAAAAACGGCCATTTTCAGGACTCTGCTCCGGTCCCGGATGAAGGAAGTTACTTCGGAGTTGAACTTGGGGATCGGGATTGATTTCTCGGACCCGCGCGGCATTGGTGCGGACCGATTGGCGAACGCAGTTGGCGTCTCCGCGCGTTATGGAGCTCCTGCGATCGTTGTTGATTTTGGAACGGCAGTGACTTTTGACATCATTTCCGGCCAGGGAGTGTACGAGGGGGGAGTCATTGCGCCGGGGCTTGGCGTCATGGTGGACTACATGTATCAGCGCACGGCTCTCTTGCCGAAGATTAACATTGAAGAACCGGTCAGCGTGATCGGCAAGAGTACCAGAGATGCAATGCTGGCCGGGGCGGTCTACGGCTATCGAGGTCTGGTCCGGCAGATTGTGACGGAAATAGTTGCGAAACTGGACGGGAAAGTGAGGATTATCGCGACGGGCAGTTATGCAGATTTGATTGCGGCAAAACTTCCAGAGTTGCAAATCGTCGACTTAGATCTCACTCTGGAGGGGTTGCGAGTTATTGCACTGAAAAACTTTAAGCCATGAGCACCGCGACAGCGATAGGTTTCGATATGGGCGCCACAAGTACCAAAACGGGCGTCGTTCAGGATGGCAAAATCCTCACCAGAGGCAACGTAATCGAGACCCGGCAAGATGGAGACACAGAAGCGCTGATCGAATCCTTCACCAAGGAAATCCGGCGTTTAAAGGAATGGAATCCCGAGGCTGAAGCTGTCGGCTTTGGAGTGCCCGGAATTATCAATCCGTTAGAAGGTGTCGTGGTAAATCTAACCAACGTGAAAGGGTGGACAGACATCGCGCTGCGCTCGATGATCACGGAGCGAACCGGTCTTTCGTGTAATCTGGAAAATGACGCGAAAGCAATGGCGTACGCCGAGTGGAAACATGGAGCGGGTCAATCGGTGCCGAACGTGGTTTGCGTGACGCTGGGAACTGCGGTCGGCGGCGCACTAATTTTAAACGGACGACTATATCGGGGAGCCACCTGGGTGGCCGGAGAAATCGGCCAGACCTCTATTGATTATCGTGGAGTCGATTTTGTCTATGGCAACAAAGGTGCACTCGAAGCGTATGTTGGACACCGTCAGATCTCGGCCCGCGCCAAAGAGATATACGCGCAGGCAGGGAAATCATTGTCCGACGAACACGCCCATCTGGAGCTCTTATGCCAGGCGGCGGATGAAGGAGACGAAATCGCTGATAAGGTCTGGCAGGATATCGGGACCAAAATTGGTGTTGGTCTGTCGAATGTGATTTGGCTGGTCAATCCGGATCGGATCGTCATTGGAGGCGGCGTCGCTCAAGCAGGTGAACGATTGTTTAAATACATTCGTCAGACAATCCGAACCCGCTGCGAAAAGACGTTCTGGGAAAAGCTCGGCGTCATTCCCGCAACATTAGGTAATGATGCGGGAATTATCGGCGCCGCGACGCTGGCTCTCGAGTCGGAATTCAGGCTCAAGTAAGCAAAGCGGCACGTTTAGCTTACGACTCAGAGCAGATCGTCCGTGACAACGCTGCGTTGTTCTCTGGAACCGAGGATTCTCGCCTGCTCTATGACGACGTTTGAATCCTCAGCGAAGCGATAACCGTGGCAGCTCGGGCAGGTCGCAACCCGCCTGGTCACAATGGAGTCGCATCCTTCGCAGACCTTGTAAAGCTGCGGTTCCGTGGCAATCTTGGCCGCTTTCGCTGCTCGCTCGCTCAGAGACATGCTTTACTTTGCGCTGATTCAGCCGGGTTGCATCATAATTTTTGGACGTTTGGCAAGGTTCTGGCTAGATCTCAAGGTGGCGCCGGGGTACAAGATAGTTCTGCACGTAATCGGTCACCGCCTGCTCCAGCGTGAACTTTGGACCCTGATATCCGGTTGCCTTCAGTTTTTCTATGTCGGCTTGGGTGAAGTACTGATATCTTTCGCGGATTACTTCGGGCATCTCAATAAACTCGATCTCCGGGGGCCGGGAAAGAGCTGCGAAGACGGCGTTTGCGAGATCGACCCATGTCCGCGCCTCACCGCAGCCAAGGTTAAAAAGACCGTTCGCGCTTCGTGTAACCGCTAAATGGATCGTCATATCGACGGCGTCCTTCACATATAAGAAATCCCGCTTCTGCTCACCGTCTTTGAACGTTGGTTTGTAGCTTTTGAAGAGGCGAATTTTGGCAGTTTCCAGGACTTGCTGGTAGGCCTTATTGACAAGGCTTCGCATCTCGCCTTTGTGCCATTCGTTGGGCCCGAAGACGTTAAAATACTTGAGACCGGCGATTTTCGAGAGGAGGCCTCGCTGCTTGGCGTGGCGGTCGAAGACCTGTTTGGAATAACCGTAAGGATTGAGCGGGCGGAGCGATTCTATTTTGGCTTCGTCATCCTTCATGCCATTGGCTCCGTCGCCGTAGGTGGCAGCGGAGGATGCGTAGACAAATCGTGCCTTACGAGTGAGTGCCCAGTCGCATAAAATCTTCGTATAGCGATAGTTATTCTCCATCAGGTAGCCCGCATCCAGTTCCGTGGTGGCCGAGCAAGCTCCGAGATGAAACACCCACTGAATCTCCTTCAGAACCGGACTGTCAATTTCCACTAACTCGAGGAGTTTTGCCGACGAGAGATAGTCGTCAAAGCGGAGCGGCGCAAGATTTTGCCACTTGTCATCTTTCCCGAGTTGATCGCAGACCAGGATATTTTGAAGCCCGAGCCGGTTGAGGCCCCAAAGGAGCGCGCTTCCGATGAAGCCGGCTCCTCCGGTGACCAGGATCTTGCCTTGTTCGAGTTCATTCACAATTGAAATTTCCAGCCGATCGACGTTGATTGCGCAATCAAAAAGATCTGCATGCATGTAGGCGGTC
This sequence comes from Verrucomicrobiota bacterium, assembly GCA_019235445.1. Lineage (GTDB taxonomy): Bacteria > Verrucomicrobiota > Verrucomicrobiia > Chthoniobacterales > JAFAMB01 > JAFAMB01. The sequence continues at coordinate 13,853 of JAFAKL010000260.1, forward strand.
GAAAGATTCTTATTTTTGTAGCGGTTTTCCTGGGCGGATTGTTCGCGGGGATCGCATTGGTCATTTTTCTTCAGGCCAAACCAGAGCCTGCGCCCGACACCTCCAAGCTAAAGGACCTGTTGCACAATACCGCGCAACGAGAAATCGGACTGCCGCCGCTGGCGGATGTCGAAGTAGAGCTTACCATTGATCGAGCAAAATTGGATCAGGAGATCGAAAGAATCAAAGCGCTGGCGGCCAAGTTTGGTGGAACAGCCATTCAAGGAACGGGGGATGACACTGGAACGGAGGTGATGGCAGAGATCTCGCCGAGATTTACGGGTCAGTTCCTGGAGGCCTTGAAGCATCCTGAGAAACAGCCAGTCGCGGACCTGCAAGCAGAAGACAATGAAAATGCTCTGGTCCAGGTACGCCTGAAATTCCAGAGCTAGTCACTAACAGGGCGTGGAGTGTGCCAGGAATTTTCGTGACGTTTGCGCTTCGGCAAGAGGGAGTTGCATTCGAACGGCGTCTGACCCACCGCATAGTCAGGCCGGATTCCGTGCTGGGAGGCCTCGATTTACAGGAGGTTGCGATTTATCATCTTGGAACAGGAGTTCGGAACGAGGCCCAATTCAAAAAAGTTCTGACCGATCTGTGTCCGAGCTTCGTCATCAACTCCGGATTTGCGGGCGCAATTCGAACGCTACTTGAGCCGGGCGACTTTGTCGTGGCGGAAAATTTCAGTTCACCGGAACTACTGAACCGCCTTGAAACGGGCCGCATTTTTGAGGCGAGAGGTAATTTCGCCAGCGTCTCCACAGTAGCCGACCCAAAAACCAAAATGCGTTTGCGCTCCGATAGAGACATCCTTGCCCTTGA
>JAFAKL010000196.1 GCA_019235445.1 Verrucomicrobiota bacterium
GTGCACGGATCAGGCTATGAGATCCGCTTCGCGAGCGAACGCCATTGGATCATTTAGGGACTGGACGGTTGGATACACTTCGCCGTCTCGCTCGAGGACGCGAAACGAATGTGCGATTCCCGAAAGACGGTTAAAACCCACGAATTGGGACCGTCACCTTGAACTTGCATCAAATAGCAACGTCTCAGCCCGATGAAACCAGTAAAATCGTTGACCGATGCGAAGGATCGAGGGGAAACGTTTCTACGGCAGATCGCACAGCCGTCTACCCTGGATTGATACCTTGTCGTTGACGTCTGCTTCCCCTGCGACTTCGAAGGCGAACCGATCCTCACCCTCTTCCCCTTCGAGTTTCGCTGGAAAGCCGCGTCTGACGAACCCCTGCGTCTCGGTTGCATGTGGAATTTCGGTAACCTGCCAATAGGTCTTTCCGTGTTTTTCCGAGCGTTCGACTTGATAGACATGGCTCCAATTAAATCCTCTGATGTTGTTATCTTCGGCCATGGCGATTCCTTTGATCACCGTCCCGAGATATGTGATCTCAAAACTGTAGACTCCATCGAGCATCCCCTCTAATACTGAAAGAATCCGAATAGAGCAAGAGGGTGCCGAATTCGGAGCCGCAGGAGAACGTGCATTGACTTTTTTGGACTGGCTGAGGTGCTTGCCGCAGTGGTTAACATTACAAGCCGAAAATCCAGATGTCTTGCTCCTTCAGGGCTGTTTCCTATACTAACCCTCAGGTGCCCGTGGTCCGGGACACAATTGTTTAGTCATGAAGTAATGTTGGTGTCCTGCCGGATGATTCTCAAGCACTCCGAAGACGCGATAGCCGAGTTTTTCGTAAAATGATCGCGCTTGAAAACTGAAGGTGTCCAAGAATGCATCAGTGCAGCCACGCTCGAGCGCATAGACTTCCGCGCGCTTCATCAGTTCCTTGCCAAGGCCACCCCCTCGCGCAGGGGCAGCCACGGCAAGTGTTCTCACGTGTAGCCAAGCCGCCCAAATGTCGCCCAGCAAACCGCCCAACACCTCGCCGTTTCCGTCCCTAAGAAAGAAGGCGACCGGATACCATTCAGCCTGCCCGGTGATCGCGACGTTATGGTTGTTGACCATCGTCTGCACAATATTGCGCAAATCGGCAGCCGCATAAGGGTTGAATGTTATGGTAGGGTTGTTCATAAAAATCGAAATCAGAATCGCCACCAATAACGCGGAACTTTCTTCCTGTAGCGCAGGTATTCGTCGCCAAACTTTCGTTCCAGATAACGCTCCTCCCGAAGGACGATGCCGTAATGCACGAGAGGCAGACTCAAAACCAGGAGCAAGATGACCCAATCCAAGGCGCAGGCAATGGCAATGCCGAGGAGCATGACGCCGCCGCCGACGTACATCGGATTTCGGGTCCATGCGAACGGGCCAGTGGTCCCGAGCGCAAGCGCCGGCAGTGACGGGCGAACGTTGGTGCCGATGTGCCGGAAAATGCGGTTGGCACCGATCACCGTTCCCAGGCCGACGACAACCGCCAGAATGCCGACCACCATCCGGCCCAGGAGTGGAACATGGGTCAGCAGATCCAGCGGCATGACTAGGTTCAGGATAATCCCCACAATCAGAATCGAGAGCGGAATCAGCGGCGGGAAGATGATGACGCCTGGGGTATCGCTGGAGTTATCTGTCATGAGGGTACAGACCCGAACGGAGCAGAAACTATCTTAGAGGAAGCGATCCGAATAGCGAGGATCAACTTCTATTGACCAGGCCTTCTCAGACATACACGGAATCTTTTATTTGGCTCCTGCTGCGGGATGGCGCGCGTACGCCATAGCTAAGCGGTGCGCCATTCGAGAGCAGGGCGGGAGATTGATCCCGATACCGAGTTCGGAGCGTCCCGTGTTCGGAACTCCCAGACAAAAATTTGCTTCCGAGGAGAGGCAAATACGGCGAAACCGGCCTATAGCGACGGGAATTAGCCGTTTTTACTAGGGAAAAGGCTCTAACTTGAGCAATTCCTGTTTAGGTACGGCACCTGCTTAAAGGATCAGACAGAAATCGCAAGCAAAACTTTTCCTCAATGAAAACTCCAAACCAACTACGGATCAGTCTGAGCCTGGTCATCCTCGCCCTTGGATTTTCGGCCCTCGGATGTTTTTCCATTTTCAACACGCAGTCGCCCGATGGCGGCAGTATCTTCTCAGTGGAGCATTCTTACTCCCTGATCGGAAGCATTTTCAGTGTCTTGGTAGGCTCGACCTTCCTTGTTGCCGCCATTACGTTTCGAGGAATCAGAACTGGAGCTGAACGGTTGATTGCACCCATCGATGCGACCCCGATCTAGTGTACCGTCTCATGAGTGGGCGGCATACCGTTGGCAGGTCACTTACTCTCTATCGCCTGAACCCGGAGTACGGCAACGATAGTGGGCTGGCTCTCCGGGTCGCGATGAAACGCCCGAGCAAGAACAAATCAAGAGAGCCGTGATGGCCAGGAAACAGGTTACGGAGATTGATGAAGCTCCTCTCACCAAAATGGCTTACGCCGCGAATTTCTTTTTGGATGCAAAGAGATCTTCAGAACGTTACGCCCGCGCTCACGTCGGGGGAGGAAATCCTGCGGACGAACAAGATCGGATAGTGCCGTTTTTGTTGCCAATTCTTCGTGAGGGGTTATCTGGATCGGACGATCCGCTTGCGTTCATCATGATCAGTGCGAATTACTGGAAAGGCCGAAGCATTGGATTCGTTCATCAACCCTCATTTGGTCCTCCCGGTATTGTTTTGTCTGGTGATGATCGGGCTTTTTCTTTGGAATGATCGCCAGAACCACAACCGGAATCCACAGTAAACGAGGGGCAGCGCGACTCTGCACGGCCATTCTCCGTGCAGATCTCCTCAAGGATTGAGCAATTTCGTCGAATTGACCGGTGATGGCGCAATCTCTTAGAGTCAATCGGGATTCCGTGTGGGAACTGTGATCGATCCAGCAAAGAGCCGTTAAAGCCAAGTGAGCGATTCCGAACAGTGTGAACTCTTGCCATGTCCGTTCTGCGGCGGGCCTGCAATTATGGAACAGCACAATTTCCGCTGGGCCGTTTATTGTACCGGCCAGTATTGCGGGTGTTCTACGCCGCTTTGTTCGACGCCAACGTGGGCCGCCAAATATTGGAACCGGCGTGACTGGCAGAAACCGACTCAGAAGTGATCATTAACAAAAGA
>JAFAKL010000521.1 GCA_019235445.1 Verrucomicrobiota bacterium
TGACTCCTGACTCCTGACTTCTGACTCCTGACTCCTGTTTTCATCCCCCAGTGCTTGCGCTCCCGATGGCGGCGAGATGCATCACTTTCTCTTCCGTGGCATCGGCGCGCGCAAGCTCGCCAGTCAATCTGCCGTGGCGCATAATGAGAATGCGATCCCCTAAAGCCAGCACCTCGGGCAGATCACTGGAGATGACCAGGATAGCGATTCCTTCCCGGGCCAGTTCATCGAATAAGGTGTAGATCTCGGCTTTGGTGCCGATGTCGACTCCTCGCGTTGGTTCGTCTACGATTAGCACTACCGGTTGCACGGCCAGCCATTTGGCCAGGAGCACCTTTTGCTGATTGCCGCCGCTCAGGAGACCGGTTCGCTGCTGAAAGCTTGGAGTTCGGACGCGAAGCCGTGAAACATATTTCCCGATCAATCTGTTTTCGGCCGTTTGATCGACGAATGGGCCGCGCGCTACGCTCCGCAAAGCTGCGCTCGAAATGTTAGTGCCTACCCCGCCGTTGAGCACCAAGCCCATCATTTTCCGATCCTCCGGCACATAAGCAATTCCGGCCATCACCGCATCTTTCGGTTCACGGAATTGCACTTTGCTTCCTCGCAGAAACAGGTCACCGCGGTCAGGTGGCGGCGAGCCGAAGATTCCCAGAGCCGTCTCACTTCGGCCGGCGCCGATTAGCCCGGCCATAGCGACAATCTCCCCCGCATGCAGATCAAAGCTCACATCTTCGTAGTGACCCTGTTTCGAGATTTGGTTCACCCGGAGGATGACGTCGCCTTTTCGCTCCACTGGATGCCGCTGGAAGGCCAGAAGTTCCCGTCCAACCATGAATCGGACCGCCTCAGCCTCCGTCGTGGCCGATCTTGGAACCGTGCGAACATGCCTGCCATCGCGCAGCACCGTTATAGTGTCGCAAAGTGAAAAGACTTCCGGGAGCCGATGCGAAATGTAAAGGATGGTGACCCCGTTTGCTTTGAGATCGGCAATGACTCGGAAAAGAATGGCCGATTCGGTTTCTGAAAGGCTCGAAGTCGGTTCATCCAGGATCAGTAAGCGCGGATTGCGAACTAGACTTTTGCAGATCTCGACGAGCTGTTGCTGGGCCACCGTTAATGTTTGAACGATGGTGTCTGGATCATGGTGGAGTCCTAACTGCCCCAGAGCGCTGACGGTCGCGGTCCTCAGTTTCTGCCGGTCCAGGAAAAAGGTGGATTGCCTGGGTTCCAAGCCAAGAAAAATATTTTCTGCGATGGAGAGATTCGGGGCAAGGTTTAACTCCTGGTAGACGATGGCGATGCCCTTCGCCTGCGCCTCCGCTGGATTCGTGAATTTTACGAGTTTTCCCTGGAACTCAATGGTCCCTTCATCCGGTTGGTGAACTCCCGCAATGATCTGCATTAATGTGCTTTTGCCGGCGCCATTTTCCCCGATGACGGCGTGGATGCTTTGCTCCTGAACTTCGAAGGTGGCGTCCTGCAGCGCCTGAACACCGGGAAAACGCTTGGAGATCCCGTTTATATTGAGGATAGGGGGCATTCTTATTCCAGGATTTCAGAATTCAGGAATCAGGAGTTCAGGAGACCGGCTTCTGACTCCCGACTTCTCTGAAACAACGAGGTCTGCCAAGGGCGAGTTTCTTCTAGAATTTTCACGCGCTCGCCCGTTGGGTGCTCCTGACTCCCTGTCTCCTCTACCTATTTCAGGAATTGATCCACATTGCTCGGATCGACAACGTCCACGCCGGTGTCGACGACCGGGGGAACGCTCTTCTTGTCCGCCAGGTCATTGAGAACATCTATGCTCTTCACGCCCATGGCGTAGGGACGCTGGCCAATCAAAACGTTACAGTACCCTCCTTTCAGCAGCTTCAATTCCTCCGTCAAGGTATCAAAAGAGACAACGATAAAGGTCTTGTTCTTGACGTCCGCCGCTCGCTTGCCGATGGCTTTTATGTACGCCTCGGGCGCCCCAAAGAGAGGCCAGCCACCGGAAAAGAAAAACCCATTGAGGTCGGGATTGCGGGTAAGCACATCCTGAATGATCTGGATCGCTTTACTCGCATCATCGTTGCAGGCAAAAGGGGAGCCCGCCACTTCAGTGTAGTTTTCGCCGTTTACAGACTCCCGAAATCCCTTGATCCGTTCGTTCAGGTTTGCTGCTGCCAACCCGCCGGTGATGATGGCAAATTTGCCTTTCGGAAGGAGATTCTTAAACGCCTTGCCTCCTTCTTCGCCTGCACCAAGATTATTCGTTCCGACAAAGGCAATTCGGTCCGCCTTCGGCGAGTCAGAATCAAAAGTGATCACCGGAATACCTTTCTTTCGCGCTTGACTGATCACCCCAATCACCGAATCCGCATCCATCGGAGCGACGGCGATGCCGTCCACGCCCTGGCTAACCAAATCCTGGAGGACCTGGACTTGCTGGGCGGCGTCCGCTGTGGTTGGGCCGGTGAATTTGGCTTGGACACCGATCTTTTTTGCCTCGTTCATGCATCCGCTCTCCACGTCGTTGTAGAAAGGAACGCTGATTGTTTTTGGCACGAGCGCGAACACCCGTGGCTTATCGGCCGCATGGGAGACAGTCGGCGCGGCGGTGACGAGACTCACGAGGCCGGCTGCGAGCAGGAACGTTGTTGATTTCATGTTAGATCTTTCCAGGAAGTCAGAGCGCCCTGCGGCGCGCTGTTGCGTTATCATTAAATGGTGGACGCCGAGGCGTCCTGCTATTCCGCTTACCCCACAGCGGCGCCCGTCATAAAAAGTGGATCATTCACTGCGGATCAGTTTGCGAAAATAGTCGATCGAAACGGCTAAAATGATGACTGCGCCGACAAAGACGCCTTGCCAATATGGATCGATGCCAAACAGGAGCAGGCCGTTCCGCAAAACTTCTAAAATAATTGCTCCGATAACCGTTCCAAGAACCGTGCCTTCGCCGCCAGCTAAATTAGCTCCTCCAATCACGGTGGCGGCGATCACCGCGAGTTCTTCTCCGGTTCCCAGGTCCGCAGTGACACTCGAAAGGTAACTGTACTGGACAATTCCAGCGATCCCGGCAACGATCGCGGATAAGATATAAACGATGATTTTTAATCGGTCGACACGAAGTCCGGTCAAACGCGCCGTTCTTTCGTTTCCTCCAACGGCGTACACGTAGCGCCCCCAAACTGTGCGAGAAAGAAGGATCCAAAAGAAAAAGGCGATAAGGCAAAAAATGATAAACGGGTTGGGGATACCGAAAATGTCGCCGCCGCCGAGCCATAGGAAGGGCTGATATTCGTCACCAAAAATCGAAATCGGACGCCCGTGCGTGACGATCAAGGCAAAGCTTCTCGCAATCGAGAGGGTCGCGAGCGTGGGCACAAAGGGAGACATCTTCAAACGCGTGATGCACAATCCGTTGATGAGCCCGATTCCCGCTGCGGCTAGCAAGCTTACAAAAATCGCTGCGGGAATGGACCATCCATGCGTCAACAAAAAAGCAACCACTACCGCTGTCATTCCCCAGACAGATCCAACCGATAAATCGATGCCCCCGGTCAGGATGACCAGGGTCATACCCATTGCGACGATACCGACAAAAGAAAAATTGCGGGTGATATTGGTAATGTTCTGGAGGTCTCGGAACTGCGGGATGAAGACAGCCAGAATAAGAAGCATCAGCCCAAGTGCGCCTAGTATCCCGATCTCGCGAGGCAGGCGGAAAGTTCGGTGGGGTACTGCTTTTTCGGGTTGGGGAGGAGCAACCGCTTCGGAGCTCATTTGGGCTGACGAAGGTTATGGGGAGATTTCCCTAAACATTCAAACAAATTGTCCCTGAAATCTGACGAACCAAAGCGCTCCTGGGACTTTCGCGCCAGGCGAAAACTTGCCTCGATTTTGCGAATCGTACCGAATGGACGGAGGTTGCCTCGCCCTTTCGCCGGTTGCAAAAATAGTTGGGATGTGGTTCAAGAGTGCTCGCCATTGCGACGAAAAGGGATGACACCTTCAAGAATACGAGTAGAGAGCACCGGGGCGCCTGAGCTGGATTTGCCGATCCTATCCAGCGATCGGCTTCCCGCTTCCCGGCTCACGCGGGTCGAGGTGGGACTGGGCGCTGCCTGTTTGCTGGTGCTGCTCTGTCTGCGTTGGTTTTATGTAAGTACCCAGCCCTGGGATTCGGATGAACCCCAACACCTTCACGTAGTCTGGGCCTGGGCGAACGGGCTGCTCCCCTACAGAGACGTTTTTGATAATCATGCGCCCTTGTTCCAGGCGATGAGCGCGCCACTCTTTTCGTTGCTGGGCGAGCGAGCGGACATTGTCGCTGCAATGCGCTGGGAAATGTTGCCCTTTGCTGCCATTCTCTTGTTCGCTATCCAGTGGATCGGCACGCGACTGTTTTCGTCCCGGGTCGGTTTCTGGGGCATGTTGCTGGCTGCCTCTTTCCCAGATCTCTATGCCAAATTCGGCGAGTTCAGGCCCGACCTTTTCTGGGCAGCGCTCTGGATGGTCGCACTGATGATTCTAGTCGGCGGGAAGCCTGATCCACGCCGGTTGTTTGCGGCGGGATTGGTGTTTGGGGTCCTTTTCACTGTATCGATGAAGACCACTTTCCTGATCTTAATCATTCTTGCGGCAGGCTTCTCCGTGTGGATTTTATTGTTGGCCAACTCCGGGACTCAGTCGTCTCCGGCGCATTCGGTTTCCTCTGTGATCGGGTCTTTTGTGGCGTCCGTGGGCGGCGCTATGATCGCGCCGGTACTGGTTGTCGCATTTTTTGCTGTCAAAGATGCGTTACTCCCAATGTATCACTGCGTCATTGCGCACAATCTTGCGTCGGACGCAAATCCATGGAAGCTCATGATCCATAAAATCTGGGATGTTCGGTTCTGGCTGTTCGTCCCGACGATCGCGGGCGGGTTATGGTTGGCCAGACACGATGCGCAACCTGGCCGCGGACGGCGAAGATTATTCTTGCTCGCGGTAACCGGCTTCTTCTGTCCGCTCCTTTTCACCTTTTGGCCATTGGTTTCGAAACAAGATTTCCTGCCTTTTTATCCCTTGCTGATGCTGACGATCGCATGCCCCCTGATCGGACTGGGGGAGTGGATCGAAGCAAAAACGCGATTGCCGGCTTTCCTTTTTCCGTTTCTGATTGTTTGCTGGCAGGTTGGATCCATCGTCAGAGCGCATCCGCCGCTTAAACAAACGAATCAAAAGAATGTGCAGATCATTGCCGATGTCTTGAACCTGACTCATCGCGGAGAGACCGTGCTCGACGCGAAGGGCCAGGCAATCTACCGTCTTCGGCCCTACTATTATGTATTTGAGCAGCTCACCCGGGAGCAAGTCGAGCGTGGCGAACTCCTGGATGATGCCCCGGCCCAACTTATTGCCACTCGTACTCCCGTTGTCATCGAATCGCATTGGCTAACTCAGGCGACCGCGCAGTTCGTGAGTCAGAACTATCTTTCAGTCGGCACGGTTCTCGTTCTGGGCAAAAAAGTGCCACCGGCACCAGTTGGACAGGTTCACTTCGAGATCGTGATTCCGGAAAAATACGCCATCGTTGGCGCGAACAGCAGGGTTTCCGGGACTCTGGACGGAACGGACCTTGCCGGTCCTCGCGACCTGTTCGCAGGCATGCATAGTCTCGCTCTGACTTCTCCGGAACAGTCGGTAGCGGTTGTCTGGTCACGCGCGATAGAGAAAGGGTATTCGCCGTTTGGCCAGGCCAAAAAACAAGATTGAGTTTCAAATGGTTTCACTTTCCAAGGCAGACAGAGTTTTGGTCGTCGCTCCGCACCCGGACGATGAGTCCTTAGGTGCGGGGGGCTTACTCCAGCGAATGTTTGCGCAAAGGATCCCTGTACGCATTGTATTCGCGACAAACGGCGAGAATAACCCATGGGCTCAACGTTACTGGGATGGAAGATGGCGAATCGGTCCCGATGAACAAGTGCGCTGGGGTCGGCGCCGGCGCCAAGAAGCGCTCAACGCGATCTGCAGTTTAGGAGGAAGTCCTGACTGCGCAAATTTCCTGGATCTTCCTGACCTGGGGATAACGGATCTTCTGATGCAAGGTGCTCGCGACCTGTCGGTGCCGTTAACTGAGGAGATCCAGGAATGGGAGCCGACCTTGGCCTTGATTCCAACCATCTTCGACGCGCATCCGGATCACAGTGCCCTGTCGGTGGCCTTTGCCCGAGCCATTGATTCTGTGGGAGCTTCATCGATCCAGACCTGGGAGTATCTGGTCCATCACCCGCAAGTGCCAATTCCTCGGAAAGCGCTGAAACTCGTCTTGCGTACCGAAGAAGTAGAGCGCAAAAGAAGGGCTATTCTATGCCATGAAACGCAGGTGGCACTGAGTCGAAGGCGCTTTACCAGTTTTGCCAGGACCGAAGAGGCCTATTATCCGCATCACCCGATCGATCTAACTATGGACGATTCCTCGCCAGCAACGGCGCGCCTCCACGAAGGAGTGTTGAGATTGCAATTCGAAGTTTCTCTGCGCCAGAGATTCGGTTCGAAAATTTTGATCGCGTTCAGGTCTGAGGGCGCAAACGAACACCGCTGGATGTTGCCGGTTCCTCTTAGATCAGGCAAAGTACACATTTGCGACCTGATCCGGGATCACCGTTTGAACGAGGCCATCATGCAATGGAACGGCCTCAAACTGTTTGTTGATGTGCCTGTCCCATGTGCTCCGGATTTCGAAGTGCTATACGCGAAACTCTCGAGTTGGACCCTCTTTTTTGATCGATCGGGTTGGAACCGGTTAGCGGTCCGTGCCAGCCGCCAGGAGAGTTTTATCCCGCCGGCCAAAATGTCAGGATTGGCGACCCTTCTCTAATGTGGAGAACTGCTGGATCAGTGTCGCTCGGCAGACTCCATTGAACGCTTCGTTCAGGTCGCGCAACGGCATCAGCGGAAGGGGCTCCTGATGCAAGCTTCCGGGGACACCGTTCTGGCCATTATTCCAGCTTACTGCGAGGAGCGATTCATCGGAAGGGTCGTACGACAGGTGCTCCAATATGTTCAGACGGTCCTGGTAGTCGACGATGGATCATCCGACAATACGGCGGCCGAAGCGGAAGCGGCGGGCGCCAAAGTGATCCGCCACGCGACAAATCTCGGCAAAGGGGCCGCTTTGAAAACCGGCCTCGAATATGCCGTTTCCGTCGGCGCTGCTTTCTACTTGTTTCTCGATGGGGACGGTCAGCACGACCCGTCGGAAATTCCCGCATTTATTGAAGCGATGAACTGTTCTAATGCCCACCTGGCGGTCGGCAACCGGATGCGCAACCTTGAGCAGATGCCGCTCATTCGCCGCTGGACAAATCAGTTCATGTCCTGGCAGATCGGGCGAATCTGTAAAACACCGATCCCCGATAGCCAATGCGGGTTCAGGCTGGCGCGTAAAGAGTTGCTCCCCGTCTTGATGGCGCCGAGCAACCGTTTCGAGTTTGAGAGTGAAAGCATTATTTTGGCTGCTCGCGGTGGCTTCCGGATGTGTTTTGTGCCGATCCGAACAATCTACACGGGTCAACGTAGCAAAATCCGGCCGCTTCAGGATACCTTGAGATATCTTCGGCTGATCCGGAAGTATTGCGATAGGAGCAAATGGTTCAAGTGATATTCCGCCGGCTCCGTCGTTGCCGATCGGCAGCGACGGAACCCGCGGTTTGGCAACCACCTTTTGGGGGGAGACAACTCGCTACCCGTTCCTTCATCAGATCATTCTTACCCTCTGAATTGATCGACAGTGGCAACCTATTGGACCCGGCTGAGCCTATGCCTACGATTTTTTCGATTTTTTGGGTTTTTCAGGTGTCTCCGCCATTGACGTGGTCTCGATCGGTCGCACAAGTTCTCCATTTACTAAAACAACAGCGTAGAGCGGTTGACTAGTGTCCCCAACCTTACCCGTTAGATTCACAAGATAGTACGGAAACGGAAGGGGCTGACCGTTCTTGTGGGTAGTCTTCCATTCGACCGAATTCGCTGTCAGGTTTGTGGCGCCGTAAAAGCTCGATGCCCAATTGATGGCGGCCAAGGCTGCCACCTGCTCAGAGACCTTAAATCCGAGGTCCTGAGCCTTTCCCGGCGTGTCGGGAACCTCGAGGCGGTAGCTTTTCACGGCACCGCCAGGGCCCGTCACTTTAAAGTTTATGGCGTCGGACTCGGTAGTGAGCTCCGCGGTTTTCTTCTGGTGATGACCGGCCTTTTTTTCTGCGGCCATCAACGGCGAGGTAATTGCTAATGCAACCAGTAAGAGGAAGGTAGTTTTCATAGCCCGATTGTAGCATTACGATCGAACATGAAAAGACTTCGATCACACTCTCTTTGGCCAAATCGCTGAATCTGAGTCCCTTCCAGTCTCGGCAACCACTTTCGGACGCTGATGCGATCTTTCTGGCGCCGGTTCTCCGCAGATTGCCGCATGGGTTGAGGCAGATAGCGCAAAAAGACCGCCGGCGCTTTGCTTGTCATACTTTCGGGCTAAGGTATGGCCTATGGCAGACGTCTCTACAGCGCAGTTTCCTGATGAGCAAACGGAGCAGGGGCAATTCGTGCGGCAGCAGGATGCGTTTCGGGAAAAGGTCACGGCGGACGGGAGCTCCGGATTTGCAGCCCAGGTTGGGCGGTATCATCTGTATGTTTCTTTGGCCTGTCCGTGGGCGCACCGGACGATTATCTTTCGGCGCCTGAAACAACTGGAAGAAGTGATTGGGATGACCGTGGTCGATCCGGTGCGAGACGAACGCGGTTGGGCCTTTCGGGAAGGACCAGGTCATTCCAAAGATCCCGTCAACGGCTTTGAGTTTCTGGCCGAAGCCTACGTTGCGACCGATCCGTCGTATCAAGGTCGCGTCACCGTTCCGGTGCTCTGGGACAAGCAAACGCGCCGGATCATCAACAATTCCGACGACGATCTCCTGAGGATCCTGAACGACGAATTCAATGCTTTCACCACGAGCGATTTAGACCTTTGTCCAATGGAGTATCGGCCGGCGATCGATCGGCTGAACGAATTGATTTATGAAAAGGTCAATAACGGAGTCTACCGGGCGGGGTTTGCCACCGCTCAGGGCGCGTATGAAGAAGCCGCCTATGCGCTCTTCGAAACGCTTGATCAGCTGGATGGGATGTTATCGGAGCGGCGATACCTTTTTGGG
>JAFAKL010000097.1 GCA_019235445.1 Verrucomicrobiota bacterium
AGGCCGTCGACGATCAAATCATAGGTCCGAGCGACCGTCAGGGGGTCTCGTGGGGTCACCCGGAACTCGGTTGCTTCGAAGGAGTCATCCTGGTTCTGAATCACATTGACCGGATAACGCTGACGGGAGTCGCGGTCCTGGAAATAAGCGTGTTCAGCGACATCCGTGAGACGCACATCGTAGGTGGATTCAAGTGGGAGTTGAGGTTGGCTGCTTAGTTCGTCACGGACGTCGAAATCCGTGGTGACAGAGAATTGCGGAGTGGTGAACTCCGCGCTCCAATCCTGCGGTTGCACCGGCTGGTTCGCGAGATCGCTCAACCCGGGTGCGAGAGTGAGATGATAGGTCGCTCCGGCTTTGAGTCGTTTCACCGTAAAACTGCCTTCGGTCTGGCTCTTCCAGAGAAATTCGCCCTCCATAGCCGGCTCGCCGGCAAAAGGCAGAGGCTGATTTGGCACATCGATGTTTGCGGGAGGGATCATCGCTGTCGGAAAGGTAAAGGTGAGGACGGTTCCGACCGCGATTTCGCCACCGCTGGGTTCAACAATCACGCCGTCGGAATCCGTACCCGGACCTTTTGACTCGGCGGAGCGAACTATCCAGGGAACAAACAAAAACAAGATAAACAGTGCGTACTTCATTCGGGAGACTGGGGTAGCTGCTGACCGCGTTGGGTATCAAGGTCGGCATCTGCGATCCGGCCGATTCGCCGTTCGCACTTTGCTCGTTCGAGAAGGGCCACACCGGATTCGCGGATGGCCAGGGACCGGGTTTGACATTGGATAGCAGCTTCAAAATCGGCGCGTTGCGCCTCAAGTAACCCCCGGTAGTACCAACTTACGGGATCGCCGGGATCCAGCAGAGTGGCTTTCTCGACTTCAGCGATCGCCTGGCGTGTATGACCCAAAGATTGTTGAGCATGCGCTGCCTGAAAATGCGCCGCTGCTGAACCCGGATCGAGTTTGATCGCAGTGCGCGCGTCGGTGAGCGCGAGGGTATATTGGTTGATCTGGCGTAGCGCCTTGGCACGCGCAACAAAGGGCTCGGCCTGGCGGGGATTTTTCAAGACATAGCTGTCCGCCGCAGAAAGCGCGCGCAGGGCCCCCTCCGGGACGTGGCCGGTCTTATCCCGTTTCAGATCGTAGCTGACGTCCATGTTCGCCGCGTGATCCCCTAGGTTAAGATCCAGCAAAGCCTCGCCGACCTGGACTCGAGGCCTAATCATCAAGGGAGCAAGGTTCACTGCATGCTCGGCATCCTCTAAGGCGAGATTCGGGCGATTGGCCAAAGTGAACAGGCGGGCGCGATCCAACCACGGAACAGGTGCGGCCGGCGATTTTGCGATCTGCGCATCCAGAGCGTGGATTCGCGGTAACATCTTCCCCAGGAGTTCGAATTCAGGCAACGCCTTCTTGACCGCAGCATCGGTGGGATCGATGGCGTTTGCCCTGTTCAGATCGTTATATGCTTTGTCCCAGTCCCGGAGTTCCAGGTAATCATTCGCTCGCGCGATTAATCCGGCGGGCGTTGTTTCCTGCCTGAGCGCGCGGGTGCGCCAATTGACCGCTTCCTGCCAGCGTTGCCCAGTCTCACTCAGGTTGGCGAGTTTCTCCAGGGCGTCCGTGGCTTCGGGATTCCCACTGACATACAAACGCCAGTAACGTTCGGCCAATCGGTCGTCCTTACGGACCAGAGCTAAATCGCCGCGGAGATCATCGATTACTTTCGGCCAGGGATGAACCCGGGCCTGCCACGCGTCCAGCGTCGCGGCGCACCGATCTTGATCGCCTGACGCCAACTGATTTGAAGCAAGCGTTTCCCACGCTGCCGAATCGTTCGGATCCGCGTCGACCATTCGGCGGCTCAACTCCACGATGGCGGGCTTATCTGAGGCGTCCTCGGCCGCTTGGAGTTGTTTGCGCCACAACGGCAAATCCGGTGTTGCGGCGTACAGAAACGTGGCGGCACCAAGCAGTCCCGGCAGGACGAGATGGAGGAATGCGAGGCCGCGGATCTTTTGATGGAACCGCTTTGGAAAATAGGGCTTCAAAGAGGTTAGTGGGTGAGTGCGATTGGCGATCTCTTTTCTCGAGAATTGACTCTAAATATTTGGGATTTCCAGTGTCAGTATAATAATCAGTGTTCGAAAAGCGAGCCGTTCGTCCACAGCCTCCGCAATTTTGTAATTTTTAAGGCTTCAACCTCGGGGTTGGCCGCTGAGACAAAAACACAGGCAGGATGCCTATGCTGCTTTGAACTTGCCCTCGAGTCGCACTTCGACGTCCACAGTTTTGTCTACCCGTAGAACAAGGTTGCTTGGGTCTTTCATTCCCCAAGCAACATAGGGAAGCTTGAATTTGGCAGTCGCGGTCAGGGAATCGCCTTGAACCATAACCCTGGCGGGGATGGTCATCTCATGGTCGCCGCCATGAATGCGCAGAGCGCCATGCACTTCGACTTGTGATTCACTGCTTGGAGCAAGCCGTCCGGTGACCGTGTCCATGGTAAAAACAGCCTCCGGGAAGCGACTGGATTCCAAAACGCTCTCATGCATTTGCCAGTCGCGTGCACTTTCTCCGGTCGATCCACTCCTCACATCCACCGCAATTTGACCGCTGGCTTGCCCTGAGGCGGGATAGAAGCGGATGATCCCACTGCTAACCTTGAAAGTCCCATGCACGGTGTGCAGAAGAGCCCCGAGAGTAAACTGCACCGTACACTTGGCGGGATTAACTTGGATCTCTACCGAACCTCTGGAGAACGTCGGATTTTCAACGGCCAATGAGAGCGAACAATGGCACAAGAACAGGAACGCCAATAAACGACTGGGCATACCGCTTCTGCTTAGCCTTCGACCGGCGGCAATGCAAGCAAGAGATCGCCGAGAAACTCTGCGCTGCGCGACTCGTACCAGGGCCGGATGGTGCGTATGGAATCGATAAATCCGACGTGGCCGCCCCACTCTGGCGCTTCAAAGAACAGGTGCGCGTTCTTTTCGGCAACTGCGTAAGGCAATGATTCTGCTGTCAGGAAAGGGTCGTCGCGCGCATTTAAAAGCAATGTAGGGACGTCGATCCGGCCTAAAAACTGTTTCGAACTCGATTTCTCCCAATAATCGGCCGCATCGCGAAAACCGTGAATCGGAGCTGTATAGAGATCGTCGAATTCCGCTAACGTTCTGATCTGACGGCTTCTCCTGACATCCAGCCGCTGGGGGAAACGGAGCGCTTTCTCCTCGATTTTTGGCACCAGCCTGCGAAGGAATCTCCTGAGATAGAACAGATTACTTAGGCGGTGATCAATGGCGTGGACACTCGCGGCGAGGTCGATCGGAGCCGATATCGCAATCCCGGCGATCACTGCCGGGTGGCAGGCGCCTTCGCCGAGGTATTTCAGCGTCACGTTACCGCCGAGACTCAATCCGATAAGTACTATCTGCGAGTATCTCGCCGCCGCCAGCGCGACCACGGCGGCTAGGTCTTCTGTCTCACCGCTGTGATAAAACCGCAGAAGACGATTTTTTTCCCGGCCGCATCCGCGAAAATTCCAGGCCAGAACATCCCACCCCGCCTTTTGAAGGAGAGTGGCCATCCCGCGGATAGAGCCATCTTCGGAAGTTCCCTCCAGCCCATGGGAAAGAATTCCCAATCGGTCTGCCCCGCCGGTTGCCCAGTCGAGGTCGAGAAAATCGCCGTCTCCAAGTTCCAGTCGCTCCCGGCGGAAGACGATCGGATATTGCCGGCGCAAGAGCGTCGGAAGAATGGTCTGCACATGCCCGTTGCGAAGGAAGAGAGGCGGCAAAAAACGTGAGGCAACGACGGGCATGGTCCACGCACAGAGATAAAACACCGATTACACAGACTTCACAGATTGCTGAAACTGAGAGAGTCGACGTGGTTTATCTTTACAGCAGCCCCGACTCCGAGTCTTCAGGAATCTGTGAATCTGTGGTTTATCTCTTCTGCGACGGCCTGGTGTCCTCTCCCCGAAATAGCAGGTATGCTATTTCGGGGACAGGACACTAAGCGGTTTCCACGGACGCGGCGGACTCTTTTTCGGCCGCAGAAATGAGGGCAATAATCCCTCGTAACGCCTCGTGCAGGTTGGTATAGACAACGGTGCCCGAAGATTCCTTGATTTTTCGAACCGATCGCGCGGCGTTCTCTTTCGGTAAGCTCCAGAGGCCGACCAAAATGACTGCGTGCGGGATTAAGCGCTGAATGGAATAAGCCATTTTGCCGACGCTAATGGCCGATCTGGATTCGATCGCCGAAAGCACGACCCACCTTGCTTCTAACTCTTTAAGTCGCTGGATTTTTTCTGCCCGCAGAGTTCGCCAAGGAAGAATCCTGGTGCCGATCGCCTCAGTTTCCAAAAGGCGTCCCAGAATTCTGCCGACGACTTCGTCCCCTTCGCCCAGGCAGGGAACGACGACGATTTCCGGCGGTCCTTGCGCCGGTTTTTCCAACTCGGGCTCCTGTTCTTTATCGGTCGGCTTTGCGACCGTCAATTCCTCGACCAATCCTCGCATCTGCTCATAAATCCGAGACTTCGTTTGATGCGCAGAGGTGCCAGGGAATAGATCATTTTCAATGGCTCGAATGGCCGGAACAATCACCTCTTCGGCAATTTCGACCGTAAGCTGCATCCCACCCAGGTCGTTGATCAGCGCCTTTGCTTCAGGCAGCCGATTTTCGGTGAGAAAGCGGATTAGTTTTGTTTCTGAAGGGGTGGGAGGTTCTGCGGCGAGCAGTACGCTGAAGACATGGAAGGCCGGAAAATAGCGGCCCAAAGCCACCAGGGAGGCGGTAAGCGGAGTCGAAAGCAGCAGACCGACCGGCCCCCAGAGCCACGTCCAGAAAAGAGCTGAAACGATAATGGCCAGGGGAGACATTCCTGCGCTGCTGCCCAAGACAAACGGTTCGACCACGTTGTTGGTGAACACTTCCAGAAAACCATAAAGGCCGAGCGTCAGAATCGGTTCTCTCCAGGTCGTTGAGATCGCGAAGGAAAGAACGATCGGAAAAGAGGCCGAGATCCAAAGGCCGACATAGGGAAGAAAGCGCAACACCAAGGTAAGAACCGCCCAAAGTAAGGCGTTCGGGATCCCGATGAGGGAGAGCCCGATCCAGAGCACCAGCGCGTACCCGCTGTTTACCAGCAGTTGCCCCAATAAGAAACCGCTTATGCGGTAGCCGGCCTCATCGACGGCAAGGGTGGTGGTGGCTAAGCGGGAGTGTCCGATCAATCGAAGAAAACGACCGCGAAACCGTCTTCGCTCCAAAAGAATAAACACTACCAGTACCACGATGACGGCAAACTGAGCCACGGGACCCAGGAGCGGTGTGATGCTCTTTTGAACGAGAGCTAACGCACTGTCAGCGCCGCTGACAATTTGCACCTTCATCGGCTCGAGGTCTTTTTTTTCGGTCATGGCGGGGGCCGTGACTTTGCTCAGGTCGTCAGTGAGCGCGCCGATGTTGCGAAAGGCCAGGCTGAGCGGGCCGGGAGGCCCTTTTTGGATCGCAGCCCATTTCGCACGGATATTGTCGCGGTATTTTGGGAGCGAGTTGACGAGGTCCAGGCTCTCGACGGACACGGTGGTGCAGATTACTCCAATCAGGGCGAAGGCAACCGTGACCACGCTTAGAACTGCCAGGACCAGATGAAGCCCCCATTGTTCGAGGCGAGACACCGCCGGCGCCAGTAAGAAGCTGATCAGGACCGCTAGAACAATCGGTAGCAAGAAGTCCTTCGCCCAACTAAAGGCGCAGAGAATCACTACGATGTACGCTAACTCGATCAGCTTACCGAATTCGAAAGATTTTTTGGGTTCTAAGCTATCGGGCATTGGAGTTGCTGACTGGAAACCCACTCCCAATCCAGCGCTGTTCTATTCGCTACCAACAGTACAGCTGGATTCAGGAAACAAGATGTCTTTTGTTATACTCCGCTCCGTGCTGGCGTCTCGTTTTGCCTTTCCAGGCTAGGCACCCCGGAGATCTTGCCTGCATCACACAAACACGGAGGCCGCCCGCTCCAGGCCGGAGTTGGCCACGATTTCGTTCACATGATCGTTGCGCACGATGTAGCGGTCTTTGCCGTAAATCAGATAATTCTCGCGCTCATTAATGGGTGTGAAGTTTACGGTCAGTACGTTTGCTCCTGCGGCCAAGCCGGCAGACTGGCCCCCATTGCGGCGGGTTTCAAGCGCGCTCACACTTGGGATCAGCCAACGAGGACTCATCAGCCGGGCCAGAGCAATGAAATTAAGGGTGATACTGACGTCCCCTGGCGGATACTGCGCCAGCGGGGTATCCGGCGCGGGAATAAAGGGCGAAGCGCTCACCATATGCGCGCCCAAGTCGCGCGCGAGCAGTAAGTCGTCAGCGAGACTCTCAATGGTTTGTCCGGGCAAGCCCACGATCGCACCGGTCCCTGCTTTATATCCTGTGCGCACCAGCGTCTTGAGGCTCTCGATTCGGTTTGCAAAGGATGAATGGCGCATCTTCTCGTTCAGCTGAGGATCGCTCGTCTCATGTTTGAGGATATAGCTGGTTGCGCCTTGATTCTTCAGATAACGATATTCCTCTTCACTCTTGTTGCCCAGACAGAGCAGCAACTCAACCCGTCCATCGAACATGGCACGGATTTTTGGGAGGACGCTGCCAACGATCTGCGTCGTTCTCTTAACTTCGCCGGCCTGGAAAAACACAATGTTAATACCACAACGCTTGATTTCCGCGGCTGACTCGAGGATTTGGGTTTCGCTCAACTCGAAGATCTTGTTTTCACGAGTATTATCCCGGCGCATCGGGCAGAATTCGCAGTTGACCCGGCACAGATTGGTAACCTCCACAAGGCCACGCACGATCACCCGGTCGCCGAAAGCGGTCCGCCGAGCCTCGCGGGCAGCGGCAAAGAGTCTTTGCTGCGGATCGCCCTTCGCCAGCAGCCAGGTTCTTAAGGTGGCCCGATTCCAAGCCTCAGGGATAACATCCGAAGATGCGTCGCCCTCATCGGCCGCTGGCAGGCTTGTAAGGCAGCTCGCTGCAGGTTCATTCCTCATCGTTTTGTCTGCCTGCGTCTTCCCCCCTGATTCGTTGCTTAGGCGACTGCCGGCACGGACTCCACGGCATGCGGATCGGTGTCAAGATAAGGGTTGAGCGGCCCGCTTGCATACGCTTCCCTGGGATGCGGAATATAATCTTCATGATGAAATTGGTGAGCAACTTCATCGGCGAAGAACGTTCCCAATTCGGTCAAGCCAAGGTTTCGCTCGGTTTCCTGCAATAGTCCATAGGCCTTCAATCGCTCAATTTTTGGCCTGAACAGACGGTCGAGTGATTCTCCGCCCGTGAGTCGTTGGAAAGTTTTTTTGTAAACGTCCCGATTCTTGAGCGGCAAGACGATCGACCAGCGAATCTGCTGATCGGAGTCGCGTACCAGGCCACGATTTAAGGGCAAGCGTCCCTCTTCAATCGCCTGATAGTACTCCCCAAAGTTTTGTGTATTCAGAATGAATCGGTCTCGCAGGCTGCTGAAGGCGGTCAGCCCAAACCCTACCTCGTCATACAGCATGCAACACTGGTTATGCGCGTAACAGGAATAATGCTTGCGCTCCTTGGTATACACTCGCCGTAGATTTTCCTGGTAGCCGTTTTCGGCCAGGATATCGATGGCGAACTGTTTCATCATGATTGCCTCGTCATGGGACGGAACCTTGTCCGGGCGTTTTTCGATTAGTTTTTTGACCGGCGCCTGGTAATCTCCGTAGGCCTCCACTTTCAGCCGATAGAGCTGAATCTCTTCGGTGCCCAGGGTAACTGCCTCGCGCATGCTTGCTACCCAACTCGCCAGCGTTTCACCCGGATGTCCAAAGATGAACTCTATATTTATTTGGTAACCTGCGTTCTGACTGTTCTCAATCGCTTCCAGGGCGACCGATTTGTCGTGCGGACGATTCATTATCTCGAGAACCGTTGGGTCCAGAGATTGAATGCCGAGCGTCAACCGATCTGAACCGTAGTCCCGAAGAATCCGGAGCCGCTCCAATCCTTCCTCTCCGACGAGTGTGGACGGATCGACGTCCCAGTTGAATTGTTCGCATTCTGAAAGATCGAGGCGGCGCGTAAAGAAGTTGAGAAAATAGATTAACTGTTGCGGACTGAGGTAAGAAGGCGTTCCGCCTCCAACCAGGATGGAGCGAACCTTGATGCGTTCGATACCCAGGCGTCGCATGTAGATGTCCATCTCCTTTTCCATGGCCGCCAGGTATTGATCCATTTCGGCCTGCTTCTTGCCGAGCATAACCGGATAATGGCAAAAGACACACCGCTGCTTGCAGAATGGGATATGCGCATACACATCAAATTTCCGGTCCTGCGGCAGCGTGTAAGTTTCAAACAGGGCATCCTCGTCCACTTCGCTGTACATCGTGATAGGGGGATAGTGAACAGACGGGAAAAACTCACCGTTGCGACAGATCAATCCCTCTTCGCGGAATCGTTTGAAGTCAGCGACTCGACTGAGAGCATGTTGCATCAGCGTATCCGATACGCCGACGTCGTTTCCCGCGGTGATATTCATAAGCAGTCTGAAGATTATGTAGGTTGTGGAATAAGGGTAAGCCTTGGAGATTTAACGCGTTTCCTCAGGTGAGGTCAAGCGAACAAAACCAAGGCCGGCTTGGGCTACGCATTGAAGGCGAGCAAAAGAGCACCGGGGAATGCGATCGCAGCGCCGCTCCAGGCCAAGGCAACGGGACGTTCTCGCAACCAGAAGACAGACAAAGGCAAAGCGAAGAGCGGTTCTGTGGCCAGCAACGTATTGGCGATCGAGACATCCAGCCGCTTGACCGAAAACAAAGCCAGCCAGAATCCTCCAAACGTTACCACGGCGACGGCGAGGGCAAAGCGCCATCTCAAGCCTTCGCCCCGAAGGGGTTCCAGCCAGCTGAAGACCTGGCGTTTGGCTGCGGCAACGATGAACATTCCGGCAAGGCCTGCAGCCATCCGCAGAAAAGTCGCCTCTAAAGCGGGCACGGCATTCAGGCCGACCTTGGCGATAATGACTGAAAGGCCCATACAGAGAATGGACAGAATCCCAAAGACAAGGCCGGTGGGAGCTCGCCCTTGGCTACTGCCCCAGCGTAGGTCAGCGCCAAGGGTGAGAGCAACGCCCGAGAGGACCAAGGCGATGCCCAGCCATCCGATCGGGCTGGGCGTCTCATTCAGAAACAGAATGGCCATGATCAGAGTGATCCCGGGGGCGAGCATCATGAGAACAATCAACTGGTGCACCGGCAGAAGCCGCAATGCGGCAAAGAAGCAGGTATCGCCTGCCGCGATGCCGATCAGTCCGCTCAGGGTCAACCAACCGAGCGAGGAGAAAGGCACTCTTGTCCAGCCGACAAGGATCAAACTGAAGGCCAGGAGGAGTACGCTTAACAGGCTCTTAACCAGCGTCATGGCGGACGCTGGAAATCTCTCTCCGATGCCCTTAAAAAGTATTGTTCCCACGGCCCACGAGGCGGCCGAAGCCAACGCGGCGCAAACCCCGACTGCATGCTGGCTGAGTTGTATGGCGCCCAGAATCTGGATCGGGATCACGTTCGTTTCTTGAATACGAGAACGTAACGCTGGGGAATAAATTGGTACTGCTCCGTGAGGTCAAACCCATAGTAGTACAGCTGCCCAATGACGAGTTCTTTCGCGATATGTGGGCCGTGATATGGAAGCTGGCCATCCTGCACGACCGCATTATCCACGACGACCAGGCGACCCTCTGGTTTTAAAGCTTCCTTGACGCTTTCGACGAAACGGTCTTTCACCTCTTCAGTGGAGGTCGTGTAGATGATATGATAGAGCGAACACATGAAGACAAGGTCGGCCGTATCAGGATTGAGGTTGATTCCGTCCGCACGATCTTTAACTGTTTCAATGTTCGAAAGGCCATATTTCCGGGAGACGTTTTGCACGTAATCGAGATGGTTCTGCACGGTGTCGATGGCGTACACTTTCCCGGACGCACCTGTCAGCTCAGCGAACTTGAAAGTATAATACCCCGGCCCGCTTCCCACGTCCGCAATCGTGGCTCCCGGTTGGATCTTCAGGCATTCAACAATTTTGCTGGTCCTCTCCCATTCCTCGCGTCTGGGATTGTTAAACAGGATGAAATCCTCCAGGAAACTGAGCCGATCTCTGCCCTCATCGGTCGCAGAGTCGGCAAATTTTTTTAGTTTGTATTTCCGTCCCAGATATTCCTTGAGATTTGCAAAATCGTTCTCTGCGAAAAAGCCGAAAAAGCTGCGGTGAAAGCGATCGGCAAGCTGTACCCGCCGATCGTCGTCCGTTCCTAGCAGGTAGTCACAAAACCACTCAAGTGCGGTATATTCGCCTCCGTAATGCTCTTTTGGAATGATCGCATGGTAGACGACCTTGGCCGCGGCTGCTTCCTTGGAGTCCTTATTTTCCAGGGCATTGAGCAATAAGCGACCGGCCAGCGTCCCCTGTTCGGTGATCGTGAATGAATCGATGCTTCCGAGATGGACCAGGGAGACTTTGGACGAAATCGGGGCTGCGTTTCCAGGCGCGGCCGCAGGAGAGTCGCCAGCCGTGGCGATCGAGATAGTGTTAGAGCCAGTAAAGAGCAGCAGGAGGCAAACTAAAATCTTCGAATAAAGCATGACAAAATATCGAAATCAGAAGAACCGCGTAGTAACTGAACGGCGGCACATTGGCAACAAAAAGCAACAAAAGCCGCGAACATGCGCGCGTCCGGGCTCTTCGCGCTTTACCTCTGACGATCGTGCAAAGCGAGGGTGTGTGTACAGCGTCACGGTTTGGTCCCTCCGGGACAGGATACCCTCTTTCGTTGTAGAATTTTGCTTAAGCTAAATTAGCGCTTAGGATTAGCGGGTCACTCCGGTTCAGGGCCAGTGCCCCTCCGGGGTACCTTCTCCGGGAGAGGCACCTAGGCCTGAAAATCGTCTTCGAAATGTCCAAACTCCAGTCCTGGGGCGGAGCCACATAAGCGGTAATTTATGGCAGCGGCAGAGAGGTGCCGTGACGCATTTATCCCGGAGGGATTAAAACGAGGGTAGCCCGACTCCGCAAGGCCTACGTCGCGACCGCACGTCAGGCAGTTCTTACTATGACTGTCGAGGCGCGCCGTAGTCTGCGAAGGCGGCCTGGCACGAAGTGCCTGGAAAAAAGAAAAAAGACGCGTCTAGTCCCGTTGGGACGGTTGATCAAGGCTTCCTCCAAATGTGTCATTCTCCTTTCCTCGAAAAATATCTCTGGGATTAGTGAGCAGATCAACCGTCCCTGTCTGGGACTGGTGAGCACATCAATCGTCCCTCCGGGACGGGTCCACTTTTCTCTAAGGTTTCGAACACCCCTCGCTGCCCTGTTTGTAGATAGCGAAGAAAGCGGATTTCCAGTTCAGCCGG
>JAFAKL010000187.1 GCA_019235445.1 Verrucomicrobiota bacterium
TCCGGCGCGATCTGTTGCTCAAGGTTCGAGGCACGAGGGAAAGCTGGACTGCCACCTTCAACTTTGTCCTGAAGACCAGCTAGTGCACCAAGTCCGTGACTGGTATAGCGGCGCCGCAAGCGTATTTCGGCTTTATGCGCGAAGCGAAGAGGGAGAATACCCGCTGAGGTCTTCGACCGATGAGCGACAAAGCAGCCGGCCGAAAGATGCGCGGCCCGAAGGGTTGCGATGAAAATGGGCCGGCGCCTGCGTTGCTCCTCGGTCACGTATCGATTCAGATATGCTCCCTTTAACGCCAGTCCGGCTCGGACCGCCTTGCCGGCGGCCCATTTTGATCGCAACGCCGCTATACCAGTCACGGACTTGGTGAACTAGTCCCCAGGGATATTTTTCGAGGAAAGGAGAATGACACATTAGGAGGAGACCTTGGTCAACCGTCCCTACGGGACTAGACGCGCCTTTTTTCTTTTTTCCACGCACTTCGTGCCAGGCTACCCTCGTTTTAATCCCTCCGGGATATACCACTGCGCTGCACTTCTTGTCTTCAAGCGGCGCTGACCACGTACAAAAACCCGGGCTGAATCCTACCGGCCCCTTCGGCTTCGGGGCGAAGAATCATCCTGAATGGCTTATCTTTGCGCCATTCTGCCTGTCATCACATTTGGTTACTTTCTTTTAATAAGCAGGAGTAGAGTGATAGCTACCGCTGAGCCTCGCGTCGAATGCAAAAGGGACGATTTCAGACCCAAGGGTAGGAAGGCAGATCCGAGCAGACCCTCGGCAACGAAAATTGAAATTAAAAACAAATAACAATTATGTCACCAAGACTCATTGGAAAAGTTGCCTTGATCACAGGTGCAAGCGCTGGGATTGGGCAGGCCTGCGCGCGACTCCTTGCCCAAGAAGGAGCACGACTGGTCCTCACCGCGCGCCGCCAGGATCGCCTCGACCAACTTAAACAAGAAGCTGAGAAGCTTGGCACCCAGGCTGTGACCGTCGTTGGCGATGCCCGGGAGGAAGACACCGCCATTCAGACGGTCGAAGCGGCCACCCGATCTTTTGGAAAGATTGACATCCTGATCAATAATACAGGGGTTGGCAACTATAAGAACCTGATCGATACCAGCGCCGAAGAGTACGACGACATGATGGACACGAACGTGCGCTCGACGTTCCTGTTCACTCGCCACGCGGTGCCCCTGATGCTCAAACAGAAAGAGGGGCTCGTTCTTATGATCTCGTCCATGGCCGGTATCTACGGATTTGGAGGAGAAGCGGTGTACTGCGCGACGAAGTTCGCGCAGGTTGGTTTTGCGCAGGCTTTGGATAAAGAGCTTCGGACCCAGGGAATTAAAGTCGGCGTCATCTGCCCCGGCGGTGTCAAGACCGAGTTCGCCCTCGGCCGCGGGCGGACTGAGGAGAGTGTCAGGCAGTCGGACATGCTTGACCCGGAAGACGTGGCAGGTGCCGTCCTGCTGGCCTGCACGCAATCGCCCGGGTCGCGAATCATTGAAATCCAGATGCGCACCATGGCAGAGGCCCTGGCTTGAGAAACTGGTAAGGTGGGCTCCTACTTAGGAGACGACGCACCAGGCGCCCGGCGGAACCTGGCGGGCGGCACAACCGGGCTCTGCTGCTCCCGCGAATAGAACCTGTCGGTCCAAAATTATGTCCCAAATTAAAGTCTGGCTTGGCCATCCGTATCCTCTGGGCGCCACTTGGCGAGGAAATGGTGTCAATTTTGCGCTCTATTCCGAACACGCGACTGCGGTTGACCTTTGCCTGTTTGATTCCATGGAATCTCCGCAGGAACAGGTTCGCATCCGGATGACGGAACATTCGGATGAGGTCTGGCATGTTTTTCTTCCGGATATCACACCAGGACAGCTCTACGGCTATCGGGTCGAGGGGCCCTACGAGCCGGAAAAAGGCGCCAGGTTTAATTCGTCGAAACTTCTTCTGGATCCCTATGCCAAATCAATTGCCGGCGCACTCGACTGGGCGGACGAGATGTTCGGGTATAGAATAGGCGGCCCTAACGAGGATCTGGAGCGCGATTACCGCGATGATGCTTTTGGGATCCCCAAGTCGGTCGTGATCGATCCCACCTACGATTGGGGCAACGATCATGCGCCGCAGCGTCCTTTGCACGAGACGGTGGTCTATGAGGTGCACGTGAAGGGTTTCACCAAGCTTTGTCCACACGTTCCTGAGAAAATCCGAGGAACTTACGCAGGTCTTGGCAGTTCGTGGGCCATTGATTACTTCAAGAACCTCGGGATCACCGCGGTGGAACTCCTGCCAGTTCACCAGTTTATTGATGATAACATCCTGATCGACCGGGGTTTGCGCAATTACTGGGGCTACAACAGCATCGGTTATTTTGCGCCAGAATGCCGCTACAGTTCCAGCGGAGTTGGGGGAGAGCAGGTGCAGGAATTCAAGACCATGGTGAGAAACCTGCACAGCGCCGGCATAGAAGTGATTCTGGATGTCGTCTACAACCATACGGCGGAAGGGAACCATATGGGACCTACCTTGTGTTTCAAGGGCATTGAAAACCTCCATTATTACCGCCTTGTTCCGGAAAACCTTCGCTATTACATGGATTACACGGGAACCGGCAACACGCTCAACGTGATGCAAGCCCGGTCGTTGCAGCTGATCATGGACAGTCTGCGCTATTGGGTCACAGAGATGCACGTGGATGGGTTCCGATTTGATTTGGCCGCCACCTTAGCGCGAGAACTCCACGCCGTGAGCAAACTCTCCGCCTTTTTCGACATCATTCACCAGGACCCGGTGCTTTCGCAGGTCAAGCTCATTGCTGAACCTTGGGATGTGGGAGAAGGGGGGTATCAGGTCGGCAATTTCCCTGTGCTTTGGGCGGAGTGGAACGGCAAGTATCGCGACTCGGTTCGGGGGTATTGGAAGGGTGACGAAGGTTTGGCGGGGGAAATCGCCTACCGGCTCACGGGCTCTCCAGACCTCTATCAGTGGAACGGAAAACGCCCGCAGGCCAGCATCAATTTCGTGACCTGCCATGATGGGTTCAGTTTGGCGGACCTTGTCTCTTATAACGAGAAACACAACGAGGCAAACGGCGAAAATAATCAAGACGGCAACAATAACAATATATCCTGGAACTGCGGGGCGGAGGGACCTGTCAAAGATGAGGAGGTAAACGCGCTCAGGCGGCGACAACAACGAAATCTCCTGTCCACCCTGTTTCTTTCTCAAGGCGTTCCTATGCTTTGCGGCGGCGACGAATGCGGGCGCACCCAACTAGGAAATAACAATGCTTACTGCCAGGACAATGAGATCTCCTGGACCCATTGGGAATGGGACAGGAACGCGGAGCAGCTGCACAGATTCTGTGCGAGGTTAATCCATTTACGGAATGGGCATCCGATCTTCCGCCGCCCGAAGTTCTTTCAGGGACGAAAGATTCGGGGCTCAGACATCAAGGATATCATGTGGTTTAATCCCGGTGGGCT
>JAFAKL010000233.1 GCA_019235445.1 Verrucomicrobiota bacterium
AAAGACGTCTCTCATCCGGAAGCGTTAGATATGCGCCCTCAAACCGCCAGTCCGGCTCGGACCGCCTTGCCGGCGGCCCATTTTGAACGCAACGAAGCCCAAGGGATTTAGGAGACGGTACACTAATCCTTGGGTAGCTCCGCCAAAAGTGTATTGCGCACTTCGGTCGGACGGTCCTGCTTGATTTTTTGCACTTGTTAGAAGCTGAAAGTCTGGCCGCCATCGTTCGTATCACCGGTGGGAATTCCGCCTGATTCATCGATGAACTCGCTTCCATTACGCCGCCTGTCGCCGATGCTGCGCGCGAAAGCTTAGTCATTGGGCGGTTTGAGATCAGAACGCGCGGTGCTGCGGACGAAGAGACACGTTGTTCAATCCAATGAGAGCGGTTCCCCAGCAGCAGGATTTTTGACAGCACTCGTGCTCTCAACCGTCCTCAGAGCGATCCGGTCGCTCTCAAGGGCTAACGCTTGGAAAACGCATCAGATGGGGCTGATTCTGAGCTTGCCTGATTGTCGCTAATGTCCATGCGTTCTATGAGACCGTTCGCAACGGTATAGACGTGCCACACCTCGCTATCGGATAGAACGTCGCCACTGAGACTTTTGACGAGTTGGTGAACCCTGACCTCGGTTTTGCCCTCTTCGCGGTCGATCAACTCGATCGGTATAACGTGGGGATCAAACTCCTTCCACTGGCGAGTCCAGTAGGCACGAATCTCTTTCTTGCCGACTGCACGGCCGCCTTCCGAAGCCTTGGGCCAACTGACGTTCTCACTCATCAACGCCAGCGCACTATCGATATCCCGCTGGTTAAATGCAGAGTAGGCTTGATTGATCAGAGTCTGGGTATTTGCCATGAATCCTCGATCGTTATTATCTGAACTTTACACTACTGGAATATCCTCACTCGGAAAAAGTTGGCAGAATTTTGATCTAGAACGCTCAAATTCTGGAAGGCCGGCGAGGAGCTCCGCCGCCAGACTCGCAGGCGATGATCACATCATAAATCTCCCGCATTCCAAGACGGTTTCCTCTCCGTTTCAGTGGCGAGTTCTGTCAGCGGAAAGCTCAACTCTCAAGTCTCGGTCATAGCCCCACTGTTACAGGTACCGGTTGTTGGATCAGAAACTACAGTTAACATCATAGCCCAGGTACCGGCCGGGAATTTGACACCCAAACATGTGCAGTTCCTTGTCGTGCTGGATGTGTTCCCGACAGCGTGACCCGCCCCGATCCAGTCAATCTTCTTACTCCGGCGAATCTCTTCCAGAATATGTTTGAGAGTCACCCACGACTCTATAAGTCCGCCCGGGTTGCCCCAGGCTTCGATCTGCCATAGGATTGTCCGGAGATGTCGTTGACCATTGAGCTCAAGGATTCCGCCGAGCAGACCGCCTTCAACCTGAAACGCTGGGCCCAAATGCTCGCCGACCCCGACCTGGCTCGCTTGCCGCACCGGATCGAGACCGACCGCCACGGCCATATCATCATGAGCCCACCACCAGCACCGGTGCACGGTGACCGAGAGAGCGAAATTGTTTTCCAGCTTAAGAGTTTGTTGCCCGAAGGGCGAACGATCACCAATTGCCCGGTTTCTACCTCTGACGGGGTTAAAGCCCCCGATGTTGCGTGGGTGGTCCCGGAACGTCGGCAGGAGGTGCGTTCCTTGATGTGTCTTATCCGAGCTCCCGAAATCTGCGTTGAAGTTCTTTCCCCCTCCAACACTCTGCAAGAGATCCAGGAGAAAACGGCTTTATATTTCGAAGCTGGGGCATGCGAAGTCTGGATTTGCGAGGAGGACGGAAAAATTCGGTTCCATTTTCGAATGCCGCCGAACATTCGGCAAAGCTCAGAGCTTTGCCCGGAGTTTCCACCGGCGATCAACGTCGCCTGAGTAAGTTGATTCTCATGTTGGAGATGACGCGCCGGTCCATCACCTTCAGCTCGGCGACGCCGGGGCCGTAATACTCGATGATCCGACCGTGGCCACCAGCCACGTTGTGGCGGCGAAGAACCTCGAGAATGACCCTTGATCTAATCGCAGACCACGCCGCTGAGTCCCTTCACACCTCCAGACTCTCTCCCG
>JAFAKL010000088.1 GCA_019235445.1 Verrucomicrobiota bacterium
CAGCACTGAACTCGCCCGGCAACCGTCGTCGCCCAGCAATCGTCCTCCTCCTCGTCGTTTTCGAATCGGCTTCCGGGACCATACATCTGGGGACAGGTCAGATAATCGGCGTGGCTTTTTGCAGACTGGACATCTGACCTGTCCCCAGATTTATTTAGACTCGCAGCCACCCAAAGGTCGGAGTTCGAGGAACATTGGGGGTGAAACGATCCAAAGACCATGTGCGGCCAAACGGGATTAACCCAGGGCTTACTCCACGGCTTACCCCTCCAAACACCAAACGTTGGGGATGAGAGGCGAGTCCGACTGAGGTATGAATCGATTTAAAGACGATTCTTCGGCCCAACGGGGCACACCAAAACTAAATTTGAAGACGGGTCAATATTTGGTGGTGGCTTTTTGCACACTGAACATCTGAACCTGTCCTGCTTCGTGCCTTCGGCGGTGAAAATTGCGCCCCAGGGACCAAATCCGGGCCTGTGATGCCAAACACCTGCTTACCTGGGCCATCCTACGGTGACGTGGAGGGGAGCAGTCCGGTCGCGAATTGTGGAAAGATGCCCAAGGCAAAGATCAGAACCACCATGACCCACATGGCTACCAGGGACAGTCTGCTGATTGGAATTGCTGTTACGTTGGGGGGCGCCGGCTGCCAGTACATCGCCTTCACGACTTTCAGGTAAAAATAGAAACCGCAGCCAACGGTCAGGATGCCGAGGGCGATCAGGAAGAATTGCCGAGTTTCGAAGGCCACTTTGAAAACGAGAAACTTACCCAGAAAACCAGCGGTCAGCGGCACACCGGCGAGCGACATCATGGCGACCAGGAGCCCAAATGCCAAAAAGGGAGAGCGCTTACCAAGTCCATTGAAATGAACGATGTCATCGCCCTGCGAGTGTGTGCTTACGATGACCAGGATGAGGAATGAGAGAAGGGTCATCAACAGGTAAGCGGCAAGGTAGACAACGACAGCCAGCCCGGAGTCCCGTGCGCCGATCGCTGCCACAGCAATGAGGAGATAACCGGCATGACCGACGCTGGAGTAGGCCAGAAGACGCTTGAAGTTCGTCTGAGGCAAGGCCGCGAGATTGCCATAGATCAAGGTGACGGCTGCCAAGAAGGTGATGGCGCTAATCAACCTGTCTCCGACGGCTGGAAGACTTTGAAACGATAACACCACACGCAGAAGGACAATAAAACCTACGGCCTTCGAGCCGACGGAAAGAAAGGCGGTGATTGGCGTGGGAGCGCCTTGATAGACGTCCGGAACCCAGAACTGAAACGGGGCGGCCGCTATTTTGAATCCGAGTCCAACCAGCACGAGCAGCGCACCAAAAAGCAAGCCAGGCTGATTGTCCAGAGGAACCGAAGGAAGTACCTGCTGAATCTGAGTGAGGTTGGTCTGCTGCGTGACTCCGTAAATCCAGGTGATCCCGTAGACGGTGAAACCTGTGGAGAGAGCGCTCAGGATCAGGTATTTGACGCCCGCTTCCAGCGAGGCGGCATTCCTCCGCATGAAAGCCACCAGGACGTAAAAAGAAATCGTGACGAGCTCCAGGGAAACAAAGATCAGAATGAAATCGATGGCAGAGGACATCCACATCATGCCCGCGCAAGTGAGCACGGGGAGCGCAAAGAACTCGCCAAGGCCAGACTGAGGGGAACGGCCCGGCAAGAAACGTGTGATCGTGTCGGCATAATCGATGGACATGATCAGGACAACGATCGTCGTCAATACGGAGACCTTTTTGAAGAAGATAGCCGGCCAATCCATCACGTAAGAAACCATTCCGCTGGGTCCGGGGGCACTCACCTGCAGAAACAAGAAAACAAGGGCCAGTCCGACGATTCCAATGATGGCGAAGACTTTGCGATCACGCGTTTCCGCAAAGGATTCCAACACCAGCATCACGATACCGAGCGCAAGGACGAACAATTCTAATAAGACTGGAGGCATTGTCATTTAGCAAAAAGCCGAATTCCTGGTTCAACAGCATCCAAAACGGTTCTGGGCAACAGCCCAAAAACGAGCAGTGCGCCGACAAGCAAAATGACGGCCCAGCCAAGGTTCATCGGCATGTCTTTGACATACTGCCACCGAGCCTGGCGTTCTCCCATAAAGATTGCCCGGTAAGCGCGCAACATATAGACGGTAGAAATAACCACGCCCCAGAGTGCGATCGTGCCAACGATCTGAAATTCATTCAATGGCGCACCGGGCGCTGAATTTTTGAACGCGCCAAAGAAGATCAGAAGCTCCGATGCGAAGTTGGCAAAACCGGGGAGCCCGATAGAAGCAAAAGTGGCCAGTCCGAAGATAAAGCAAAGCGTCGGCATGCTGGTGCCTAATCCTCCCAGGTCGAGGTAGTTGACGGTCCCGGTCTGTCTCCGGATTTCACCGCACATGGCGAAGAGCGCCGCGATTGATAGCCCGTGAGCCAGCATGAGGAGAGCAGCCCCGTTCAACCCGATCACGTTATAGCTCGCGATGCCCAGAAAGATGTATCCCATGTGCATGACACTGGAGTAA
Source organism: Verrucomicrobiota bacterium (assembly GCA_019235445.1). Classification (GTDB taxonomy): domain Bacteria; phylum Verrucomicrobiota; class Verrucomicrobiia; order Chthoniobacterales; family JAFAMB01; genus JAFAMB01. The sequence continues at coordinate 2,531 of JAFAKL010000088.1, forward strand.
CCCAGAGTGAGATCGAGCTGCTTTTGAGAGATCGTAGCCATTCCCACGTAAAGGAGGTTTCCAGCGAGCAGGATCAGAAGCAACGGGGCCCAATGCCGCGCAGCTTCGGGCATCATCGGCAGAGCTACCCGCAAAAGCCCATAAAGCCCGAACTTTTTCAAGACGCCGGCGTGCAGCATGGCAACCGGCACCGGCGCGGAGGCGTAAGCCTGAGGAGCCCAGGTATGAAATGGAAAAAGCGAGACCAGAATGCCGAAGCCGATCAATAAAAGGATAAATACCGATTTGGATCCTGATCCCGCAAACGCTCCGGTTGAAGCGAGTTGCTGGAGCTTTACGATGTCGAACGTTCGTGCTTGAGGCGGCGGCAAGAGGTAGAGGCCGATCAAGCCGACCAGAAGGATGATACTGCCGACTGACAAATAGATAGTGATCTTCCAGGCGACGCTCTGCCGGTTGCCTAATCCCCAGATGCCGATCATCAGGAAGGTGGGGATGAGGGCCAATTCATGAAACGCGTAAAAGAAGAACAGATCGAGGGAAGCAAATGCTCCGGCAGCCCCTGCAGCGATGAGAAGGATGCAGGCGTAATACGGATTTTCACCGGATTCCACCGTTGGTGCGAGCCAAACGGCGGCAAGTTCCACAATGGAGGTCAAGAGCAACAAGGTTGCGCTCAGGCCATCGACGCCAACAAAAAACTTCAGATCCCAGCTCGGAACCAGCGGGATGGCACTCTCAAACTGGAATCCAGCCTGTGCGCGGCTATACCCTAGAAATACGACCAAAGCCGAAACCAGCGCGATGAGAGCGGCGTAAGTGGCAGTTCTCCGCGGTTGTAAGCCGAGAAGAATACCGACTGCTGCGACAATCGGTGCGAGATACGTCAGATGGATCAGCAAATTCATTTTGTTGGAAACTTGACTAAGTAAAGCAGCAGGATTACCCCCGCTCCGAAGAGAAACGCGTAAGCTTGTAAGTTCCCGATCTGAAGGAAACGCAAAGCGAAACCGGAGCCCCAGGTGAGCCCTCCGAGACCACGGACAATAGTGCCATCGATCACCCAGCGATCGAAAAAGCCGGAGATGTTAGCGAGCAGGTCCACCGTCCATTTAATCAAGCTGCTGTAAAACTCGTCGATATAGAATTTGTGTTCGAACAGAGGGATATCGATTTCATCCTTGTTCCTATCTCTGTAAAGGTAAAAACCGCCAGCGGCACCCACTGCAAAGGCGAGGAGGGAGACCGCGATGGCGCCGAGCGGGGAGCCTTCGTGCTCAGGTACTCTGATGAAAAACGAGGCTACGAAGGGGAATCCGGCAAGACAGGCGGGTATGGCCAAAAGAAGGAGGGGGATCGTCATGACCGGGGGCGATTCATGAGCGTGGCGGGCATGATCCGAGCGGGGTTCTCCCAAAAAAGCGACCACGAAAAGCCTGGCCATGTAAAAGGCGGTCAGGAACGTGACCGCTGCTATCGCGAGAAAGGCAGGGGTATTCCCGCTGGCGGAAGCCAGGATAGCGTCCTTGCTCCAAAATCCGGCAAAAGGAGGACAAGCGATCAAAGCCAGAGTGCCGATGAGAAAGGTCCAGAAAGTTCTGGGCATTTTTTCCCGCAGACCGCCCATTTGCCAGATGTTTTGCTCATGATGAAGGCTGTGGATGACAGAGCCTGCGCCCAAGAATAAGAGCGCTTTAAAAAAGGCGTGGGTGAAGAGATGGAACATGGCCGCCTGCGGAACCGCCAAGCCGATCGCAGCGACCATCAGCCCCAGCTGGGAAAGCGTCGAATAAGCGAGGATGCGCTTAATATCGTCCTGTTGCGTCGCCATCAGGGCAGCGAGTAACGAGGTCAGCAACCCGATCCAGAGAACGACGGTGAGGGCAATCGGTGAATGTTGGAACAAGAAGAAGGTGCGAGTGAGCATGAAGACTCCGGCGGCGACCATCGTTGCGGCGTGGATCAAGGCGGAAACGGGAGTCGGACCTTCCATCGCGTCCGGTAACCAGACGTGCAGCGGAAATTGCGCAGATTTCCCGACTGCTCCGCAGAAAATGAGCAGGGCGGTAACCGTCATGAACGTGGGATCTAAACCGAGAGTTGACCAATGCTGACTCAGCGCACCGAAAGAAACCGTTCCAGAGGCTGACCAGACCAGGAGGATGCCAAGCATAAATCCGAAATCACCGATTCGGTTGGCGAGGAAGGCCTTATTGGCCGCATCAGGAGGGGCGGGGCGAAAGTACCAATGCCCGATCAGAAGATACGAACTGACGCCCACCAACTCCCAGAAGATGAACATCATAATAAAGTTGTCCGCCAGTACGATTCCAAGCATCGAAAACATGAAAAGGGAAAGGCCCGCGAAATAGCGCGAACGTCCCGAGTCATCAGCCATGTAGCCGATGGAATAAATGTGGATCAGGAGTCCGACGCCGCTTACCACCAGCAGCATCAGTTTAGTTAGATCATTAACAAGATAACCAATTTTGACCTGGAACACCCCCAGATCGATCCAGTTGAAGCTGCCCGACGTGTCATGGCCGAAAAAGACAAACACGCTGAAAACGAACGAGATGGCGACTGCTCCAACGGAAATATACGAGCTCAGCTTTTTGAATCGCTCGGTGATCAAGGTGATGACAAAAGTGGCGATAAACGGTGCCAGGAGAATGATCCACGGACTAGAGTTCATGGTTAGAATTTCAGCGTGTTGATATCCTCGACATGGGTGGTTTGTCTGGCCCGGAACAGCGCGACAATGATAGCCAGCCCAACGGTTACTTCTGCGGCTGCGACGGTAATGATAAAAAATGCCAGCACCTGTCCATTATAGTCCGGCAGCCGGTCGTGCACATTGTATCTCGCGAATCCAATCAAGGAGAGATTAGCCGCGTTGAGCATCAACTCCAAAGCCATGAAGATAATGATCACGTTCCGACGGAGCAGGACGCCGGCAAATCCGATAGCAAACAAGATGCCGCTGACGATTAGATAATCGTTGAGGGTAACCATAGCTATTTCAGCTCCCGTTTGCTCAGGACAACGACGCCGATCGACGCCACCAGGATCAGCGTCCCCACCACCTGAAGCGCAATGTTATAGCGCTGGAACAGGATCATCCCGACATGCCAGATATCTCCTTGAGGTCCCTGGGCGATCGGCTGAAAACTGGCATCTCCTCCCTGGAAGCGGAAACTGACCTCCGCTATGGCCACAATAAAGAGGAATATCACCACAAATCCCCCGCAGACGGCGGGAAGATTCGGGCGGCGGCGCAGTTCCGCCTTAAGATCCAGCAGCATGATGATGAAGAGGAAAAGGACCATGACCGCCCCGGCGTAGACCAGGATCTGGATCACCCCGATAAAATAGGCGTCCAGCGAGACAAAAAGAGCAGCCAAGGCCAGAAAGGAAACAACCAGGCTCAAGGCACTGGCCACCGGGTTGCGGTGGATCACCACCATCCCGCCGAAAACCAGCATGATCGCAGCGAAGATCCAGAAGAGTAACGGTGACATTTTCGTTTCGTTATTTTTTGTCGTTCCACTTATTCACCAGGCCGGTCATCACGCCGCCCATTTCGTACAGCTTCTTTTTGTCGTGCACCATCTCCTTCCTGGTCAGGCCGGTAATGGCGTAGTCTTTGCGCAGGAAAATGGCTTGTTCCGGGCAAACTTCTTCACAGAGACCGCAGTAGATGCAGCGGATCATGTCGATCTCGAATTCTTGGGGAAATTTTTCCACCTTGCGCCACCGGTTCTCCAGCGGAATCTCCCCGGGATGAATGGTGATCGCGCGCGGCGGACAAATAAATTCGCAAAGCTGACAGGCAACGCACCGCTCACGCCCATACTCATCCGTCACCAGGGTCGGGGCGCCACGGTAGTGGGCCGGCAATTTCGCATCCCATTTTTCTTCCGGATACTGCATGGTAACTTTCTTTTTTCCCGAAAGAATATCGAGGAAATGACGGAGAGTAATTCCAAGCCCGGAAAAGATGGCGGGTAAGTAGGCCTTCTCTGAAAAATTCAGTTTTGGACGGGCAACGATGTACGGCATGATTTTAACTCCTTACCTTCGCATGAAAGGCAGAATGACTGCGACGATGAAAACATTGACCAACGCGATCTCGATGAAGAAATACCAGCCGAGCCTCATCAATTGATCGTATCGAAACCGCGGCAACGTCCAGCGAACCCAGATAAAAAAGAAAAGGAGCAGGGCCACTTTGAAAAAAAATGCCGCAATGTGAATGAGTCCGAGGATGACTCCCCAGAAGGTGTAAGGATCAACAAGCGTCGTCGGCAGGAATGGTACGTGCCATCCTCCAAAGAACAGGGTGACGATGACCGCGGAGCCGACAATCATTGCTGCGTATTCTCCGAGGAAAAAGAGGGCAAACTTCATCGATGAATATTCTGTATGGTATCCGCCGACCAGTTCAGTCTCTGCCTCCGGCAAATCAAACGGCAACCGGTTCGTCTCGGCGAACATCGAGATGGTGAAAACAATGAACGAAATGAAGAGCGGGATCCAAAGAAGGAATTTGAGAAAGTCAAATGATCGCATGATCTCCTGACCGTTGATGCTTGGCGGAAAAAGGCTGATACCGTTGAGCCAGATCGGAGAGATCAGCCACCCGTGCACGGTTTGGTACCGGACGATTTCTGGCAAGTTGAGCGTTCCGCAGATCATGAAAATCGGGATCACCGAAAGAGCCAGAGAAAGCTCATAAGAAATCATCTGTGAACTGGACCGGATCCCCCCGAGAAACGGGTACTTCGAGTTAGAAGACCAGCCCGCCAGGACGATTCCGTAGACGCCAAGAGAAGAAACGGCAAACACCCATAGTACTCCGATGTTCACATTGGCGACTACCATCGGTTCCCCCCACAGTTGGCTTCCGAATGGAATAACGGCCAGAGCCATCATGGAGGGTGCCATCGCGCAAGCCGGTGCCAAACAGTAGTAAAACTTGTTTACATGATTGGGCGTGAAATCCTCTTTCAACAACAACTTCACGGCATCTGCGATGGGCTGGACGAGACCGAAGAACGGAATGTCTTTCTGGAAACCGAAAAGGGTCAGAGGGATACCAACCCTGTTCGGGCCGAGCCGATCCTGGATCATCGCGCTCACCCGTCGCTCAGCATAGACGGTGTAGGAAACCATGGGGAGGATGATCACGAAGATCAATCCGATCGTCTTGATCAGTGAAATAAGGGCGAACAATAGAAGGTGCATCATACGGCAGCCGGCGCCTCCTCAGTTTCTTCCACCAGCTGGACCCCTTTGTCGCCGATACGGCTGAGGGAGAGAGCATTCATCTCGGAAATGGACTCGGCCATTTGTTTGAAAACGTCCTCAATCAGATAGATCCCGTCCGATCCAGTCAACTGCTGGATCAGGTCACGGATGATTTCCCAATCGTCACGGGCCAGCCCAGGCGGTTGCGTCGCGCGGTTTAAACGCTGCAGCCGTCCCTTGATATTGATCATCGAGCCGCGCTTTTCAGAGAAAGCAGAGGAGGGAAGCAAAACGGTAGCGCTACGAGTGGTGTCGTTCGGCAAGATATCCATGACAATCAACGATGCCAACTTTCGCAGCTCGTCTGCCGTGAGCCCAAATTGCGTTAGATCCTCGCCTAGCGCCACTATCGCCTTGATCGCGCCCGATCTGACTCCCTCGGCAATGTCCTCTAAGCCGAGGCCAGGTTTTTCGCCTGTTAACCCGATGAGCTGTGCCCCCAGGATATTTGGATTCCGATCGGTACTCATTAAGATGTCGTCGGCTTCGCCAGTGCGAGGAATAATGTCGTGACGCGAGGTACCGATCGAAGCGACCAAATCTTTGGCCAACCACAGCTCTTCGTTGGTCATCTTGCCGGATGCGATCACGGCGATTTCGTCCTTTGAAAACTGCTTCAACTCCTCTCCGCTCTTGACCAAAGCCTTGTTCCAGGTGGTGTCAACCAGTCCTTGACCCTCCCTCACCCGCGGAGTTTTGAGACGATCTGTGGAATTGACAGAGTGAAAATTCAAACGGCCGTAGTCGCACATCCACGCGGAATTCACCGCATCATTTTCCCTCGGGGTTTGCCGGAAGATCTGGTTCTGTCGAGTACCGATAATGGTATTGCAGCCGGTCGCGCAACTGGTACAGATGCTCTTGGTTTCTTTAAGGAACCAGACCCGCATTTTGAATCGAAAATCGGTGCTGGTGAGCGCGCCCACCGGACAGATGTCCACCGTATTCAGGGAGTAATTGCTGTCGAGTAATCGGTTAGGGTGGGCGGTCAGGTAGGTATGGCTTCCGCGACTGACGAATCCCAAGACGTCGTCGTGGGCGATCTCCCTCATGAAACGTATGCAACGGGAACAGAGAATACAGCGCTCATCGTCGAGCGTGACTCGGGGACCAAGTTCGACGCGTTTCGGCTTTTTGACTTTGTCTTCCAGAAAACGGGAGCCGGCGGTGCCAAACTCGACACTGTATTCCTGGAGTTGGCATTCGCCTGCCTGATCGCAAATCGGGCAATCGAGGGGGTGGTTGATCAAAAGAAACTCCATCACCCCGTTTCGGCATTCCTTGACCATCGGTGAATCGGTGCGGATGCCCATGCCTTCCGCGACATCCTGGGCACAGGAGATTTGTGCGCGCGGGATCCAGTTAATGACCGGTTTGCCATCTGCACCGATCTCGGGTTTGCGGTCCGGGCCGAGCTTGGGCATGCCCATTTCGATGAGGCACATGCGGCAATTGCCCGGTGAACTGAGCTTTGGATGGTAACAATAGTGAGGGACAAATTTTCCCGCCTGAGCGCACGCCTCAATGACCCGCGTGCCCTTTTTGAACTGATGCCAGACGCCATCGATCTGGACGTTAAATAGTTGGGTTGGTTCGCTCATCGTGAATCGTCAATGATTAGTAGATCCGTTTCCATTTCCCTCGGTCTTGGCGGTCGCTACGAACTCGTCCCGAAACTTGGCGATAAAGCTTTGGGTGGGCCAGGCGCAGGCTTCCCCAAAGGCGCAGATGGTCCGTCCTGCGATGTTGTCCGCAACTCTTTTCAGCGTGTCGCTGTCCTGGAGAACGCCGCCGCCATGAAGCATGCGTTCAGTTATTTTTTTCATCCAGAGCGAACCTTCGCGGCAGGGTGTGCATTGGCCGCAGCTCTCATGGGCGTAGAACTCGTTGATGTTGTTCAATGCCCAGACCATGTCGCGGCTATCATCCATCACGATGACGCCCCCGGATCCCGCCATGGAGCCGACGGCGGCCAAGGTATCAAAATCAATCGCTACATCCTCCAGGCCGATTTCGTTCTCTGCCATCGAGCCGTCCGGCTGCTTTTTCTTGATTTTGTAGCGGTCTTTGGCGCTCAGCACTTTGGCGGAACTGCCTCCAGGAATAACCGCTTTGAGCGTTCGTCCGGGCTTGAGCCCGCCGCATACATCGTAAATCAGTTCACCCATCGTGATCCCGCCGACCTCGAACTCGCAGTATCCTTGCCTCTGGACATCTCCGCTCACACAAAGCACGCGAGTGCCGACCTTGGAGTACTCTGCGCCGCCCATGCGGACGATGTGCTTTACGTGACACAATGTTTCCACGTTGTTGACGATCGTCGGGCTCATATACAAACCGAGCACTGCGGGAAAATAAGGCGGTTTGATCCGTGGGTACGGACGCTTTCCTTCCATCGATTCGATCAGGCCGGTTTCCTCGCCGCAGATGTAGGCTCCGGCTCCCCGAAAAACATAAATCTCCAGGTCAAATCCCGATCCGAGAATATTTTTTCCAAGAAAACCGCGTTCCCTGGCCTCGGCGAGAGCTCGCTCCAGGATTTTTGCGCCTAAGGGGAATTCGCCACGGATATAAATGTAGGCGAGGCGCGCGTTGACCGCGAAACAGGAAATGATCATTCCCTCCAGCAATTGATGGGGATCCTGATGAATGATGTAGCGGTCTTTGAACGTGCCTGGCTCCGACTCGTCGGCGTTGCAGATAAGATAAACTGGTTTGGATCCGCCCGGCTTGATGAAGCCCCATTTGACTCCGCAAGGGAACCCTGCACCGCCTCTGCCACGCAAACCGGAAGCTTTGACCTCGTTCACGATGTCCTGAGGATTCATCGCGAGCGCTTTTTTCAGATCTTCGTAGCCACCGTCCCCCAGATAGCAGCCGATATCGTTCGTCCAACCTGGACGATCAATGTTCTTGAAGATGATCCGCTTTTCGCGCGGGTGAGCAGTGCGAGTCGTTGAGGCCATGGTTACTGATATTTTTCAAGCAATTGTGGAACTTCCTCCTGGGACACCGCTTCGTAAAAATCGTCGTTGATCATGCACACCGGCCCGAAGCCGCAACTGGCCAGGCATTCGACGAATTCAATGCTGTATTTCCCGTCCTGGCTCTTAAGGAGATGAGCACCATGGCCGTTTTCCTGCCGGCTGATCCTGGCATGTTTACAGAAGGTGTCCAGAAGTTCATACCCGCCCGCCATGGCACACGAAAGAGTGCGGCAAACACGAATGTGATGTTTTCCCGCCGGTTCCCGGCGAAACATCGGGTAGAAAGTCACTAGCTCCAGCACGTTGATCGGTTCGAGTTCCAGCTTCGCGGCGATCCAGTTGATTGCCTCATCCTCGATGTAGCCGAAATGTTCCTGGACCAGGTGCAGTAATGGCAAGGTGGCACTGCGCCTGGAGACCGGATATTGCGCGATTACTCCATCCATCCTGTGTTGAAGTTCAGCCGGCAGTTCCATCTTCATTGCTCCTTCAGCTTGTCAGGTTCGTTGACCAGACGCCCATTCTGGAAATGAAGGACCACGGTCTGGCCGTCGTGAATATAATAATATCGTGTGATGGCCATCGTCTTCTTCTGCGTTTCCAATTCCAGCTCAACCTTCTCCGTCCTGTCCGGATTTCCCAGGATCGACTCGACCTCCTTCTGGGTCATGTTAGGCCTTAACTGGGCCAGGTTTCGATTCCCGAACTCTCTTTGGCAGCCGGTCATCAAGTGAATTGCGACTAGCGCCAGCAAAAGCTCGTACCATCGCATCTTTATCGGTCAGACTCACCCATCACGAAATCCAAGCTGCCGAGGATCGCGACCACGTCACTCACCATATGGCCTGGAAGAATCTTTGGCAAAATGCTCAGATTTACGAAGGATGGAGCCCGAATCTTTAACCGATGAGGGACACCGCCCCCTCGGCTGTTAATGTAAAACCCGAGCTCACCCTTCGGATTTTCCGCGCCGAAGTACACTTCACCGGGGGGAGCGTCCACTCCTTCGGTGTGAATGATAAAATGGTGAATCAACTCCTCCATTTTCATCAAGACCTTCGGTTTTTCCGGCGGCAAATTTTTTGGATCCTGTACCGTGATTGGCCCCGACGGTAACTTTTCGATCACTTGACCGAGGATTTTTACGCTTTGACGCATTTCTTCGAATCGGACGAGATAACGGTCGTAGGCGTCCCCGATCGAGCCGAGCGGAATGTCGAAATCGTACTTCTCGTAATCCAGGTAGGGCCGGGCTTTCCGAACATCGTAGTTGACTCCGCTTCCCCGGATATTCGGTCCGGTCAGGCCGTAGGCAATTGCGTCTTCCCTGGAGATCAGGCCAAGAGATTTGGTCCGATCGACCCAGATGCGGTTTCGGGTCAGAAGCCGATCGAGTTCGTTCAGATGCGGGATGAATTGGTCTAAGAACGTCTTTAGCGCCGGGATAAATCCGTCCGGCAAATCGCGCGTCATACCTCCTACCCGCGTATAAGAAGTAGTGAATCGAGCCCCGGTCAGGAGCTCAATCAGATTGTAGAGCTTTTCTCGCTCGGTGAAGGTATAAAGGAAAACGGTTGTCGCCCCGACATCCATTGCGAACGCGCCGAGCCCTAGAAGATGGGCGGAGATACGCGCTATCTCGCAGCAAATCACTCGAATCGCTTTTCCGCGCGGGGGCAATTCCCAACCCATCAGCTTTTCCACGGCGAGGGAATAGGCGACATTATTAGCCAAGGGGGCAAGATAATCCAGCCGATCGGTGTAAGGAACGAACTGGTTATACTGCATGTTTTCCGCGATTTTTTCATCGCCCCGGTGCAGATAGCCCACATCCGGGTCAGCCGCGGTGATGATTTCGCCATCCAGTTCGAGCACGATACGAAGAACGCCATGGGTAGCCGGATGAGAAGGCCCCATGTTGAGAATCAGTTTTTCCCCGAGCATTTCGGAATCACTGATTGCCTCCAGCGACCTGGCAGCGCGAGCTAGTGTATCAGGTGTTTCAATGTCGCGAGTGGTAGTTGCCATAGCAAAAAAGCAGGGGCGAGCTGAACATAAGTTTTTCTTATTTAGGGTCGCAAGGGTAATTTAGGGAAATATTTCGCACCCCTGATTCGCAAGAATTCGTAAGAAAAGGAGGCCCGGTGATCGGTCCGCTTGAGAACAGCATATATGGAAATCTCCGCACAGACTAAGAGCAGCCATCCGAAAGTCGTGATTATTGGCGGCGGCTTTGGCGGGTTGTATGCCGCCATGAAATTAGCCAGCCAGCCGGTTGACGTCACGTTGATCGATCGCACGAATTACCACTTGTTTCAGCCCCTCTTGTACCAGGTTGCGACGGCTATGCTCTCGCCGGCGGATATTGCGCAACCGATCAGGGCGATCTTGAGGGAGGCGAAAAATATTCGGGTGGTGATGGGGCGGGTTGAGTCGATCGACCCGGAAGCGAAAATAGTACACACCCACGCGCTGCGATACCCGTATGAGTACCTGATTCTGGCTGCAGGTGCGCGCCACTCCTATTTCGGGAATGATCAGTGGGAGGCATTTGCGCCCGGTCTAAAAAATCTCTCGGACGCTTTGGAATTGCGTCGCCGCATCCTGAATTCGTTCGAGATTGCCGAAACCACGGAGGATCCCGAGATTCGACATGCTGCGATGACTTTCGTAATCATCGGAGCCGGTCCGACCGGAGTTGAAATGGCCGGGTCGATCTCGGAGCTGGCGAAGCGCACCGTGGTGCACGATTTCCGGCATATTCAGACCCAGCGGGTGCGCATCGTCTTGCTCGACGCGGCCCCGAAGGTGTTGCCAACTTTCGCGGACAGCCTTTGCGCGTCAGCTCTCAAACAGCTTAAAGAGCTGGGTATTGAGGTAAAACTCGGCACCAAGGTAGTCGGTGTCACTCCCGAGGGAGTTCAGCTCGAGAAAGAGTTTATCCGTGCTCGTACCGTGGTCTGGGCAGCCGGGAACGCCGCTTCCCCTTTGGCGAAACAACTGGGGGAAGTCGATCGGCAAGGCCGGATCATTGTCAGCAGAGATCTGAGTGTACCGGGTCATCCGGAAATTTTCGCCATTGGCGACGTGGCCAATTTCCCGCCTCAAGAAGGTAAGCCCCTCCCGGGGGTTGCCCCTTTAGCGATGCAGTCGGGTGAACACGCGGCGGGCAACATTCTGGCCCAAGTCTCTGGAAGGCAGACTAAAACGTTCAAGTACTGGGATAAAGGGACCATGGCTACCATTGGCCGAAGCAAAGCAATTGCCGACCTGAAGATAATCAAGTTGAGCGGATTTCTGGCCTGGCTCAGCTGGTTGTTTATCCACCTGCTGTTCATCGTCGAGCTTCGGAACCGGATCCTTATCTTTCTTCAATGGGCCTGGAGTTACACTACTTACACCAGCGGCGCGCGTCTGACCTATCCCAGTTTTCGGCCTGCTGTCCCTCCAAAAGAAGGGATGCGTGCTTCGACCGACGATATTATCTGAAGACGAGCTGAGAGAGCATCGCGTCCGCTGAAAACGATGGATTGGGCTTCGTGGCGACCAGGGGAATTGGCGACTTTGTGTTTCGTCCGTGCGGGAGATCGGATCCTGATGATCCGAAAGAAACGCGGCTTAGGCGCCGGCAAAATTAACGGAGTGGGTGGGAGACTCGACCCCGGTGAGTTGCCGTTGTCAGGCATCCTCCGTGAAGCTTGGGAAGAACTAGGGATCACGCTCATCGACCCAGTCGAGCGGGGCGAACTCCACTTCCAGTTCCTGGACGGGTACAGTCTTTTTTGCACGGTCTTTGTCGCTTCCCGTTTTGATGGTACTCCGATCGAAACAGAAGAAGCCGTGCCGCACTGGTTTGATATCCGTCAACTACCGTTCGGCGAGATGTGGGAAGACGATGAACTTTGGCTTCGGCGGGCGCTCGAAGGAGAATCTTTCCGGGGTTTCTTTGTCTTCGACGGCGAAAAGATGCTGACCCAACAACTGGAATGGGGGGCGCCTGGTGTGCTTTAGGGCGCTTCCAGCGCGACTTGAAGAGTTCGTGCCCTCCCCAGGCATTCCGGGCGGCATGGAACGATGCCACCCGGATGTGTCCGGCGGTTTCAGCGCAGGATCTGCAGTTTGGACATTTCCAACGGCTTTATATCGGCGCCGGAGGCGCCGACCAACCCTTTCCTAGGGCTGCGCCCCATTAGCGTTACTTATTGCAGCGGCAGGGAGGTGCCGTGACGCATTTATCCCGGAGGGATTAAAACGAGGGTAGCCTGGCACGAAGTGCCTGGAAAAAAGAAAAAAGACGCGTCCAGTCCCGTAGGGACGGTTGATCAAGGTTTCCTCCAAATGTGTCATTCTCCTTTCCTCGAAAAATATCTCTGGACGAGTGAGCAGATCAACCGTCCCTGTGGGACGGGTCCACTTTTGTCTTGTTCCAGGCACTTCGTGCCAGGCTACTTTCGTTTGGTCCCTCCGGGACAGGCTGCGCTCTTTCGTTGTAGGATTTTCCTTAAGTTAGCGCTTAGAGGGGTCACTCCAGTCCAGGGTCCATGCCCCTCCGGGGTCCTTCTCCGGAGAGGCACCTGGGCCTGAAAATCGTCTTCGAAATGTCCGAACTCCAGGCCTGGCGCGGAGCCCGGGGCTGCGCCGCCCCAGGCTATCCCTGTTTCTCGCCTTCGGCGCTTCAGATCGCAACCTAGGACCAAACATGGCATTGTGACGCTAAACATCTACGGCGCCGGAGGCGCCGACCAACCCTTTCCTAGGGCTGCGCCCCATTAGCGTTAACTTATTGCAGCGGCAGGGAGGTGCCGTGACGCATTGATCCCGGAGGGATTAAAACGAGGGTAGCCTGGCACGAAGTGCCTGGAAAAAAGAAAAAAGACGCGTCCACTCCCGTAGGGACGGTTGATCAAGGTTTCCTCCAGATGTGTCATTCTCCTTTCCTCGACCTCGGTGGCATCGCAAAGCAAAACGGAATTCATCCTAAGTGCATTGGCGGAGTCGCTGACCATGTTCATGCGCTTCTATCAATGCCGGCGACAATGGCGATGGCAAAAGCAATTTCATTAATAAAAAGCGGATCATCAGCCTGGATTCATCAGACCTTCCGGGAATTGCGAAACTTTGGTCCCTCTGGGACAGGCTACGCTCTTTCGTTGTAAGATTTGCCTTAAGTTAAGCGGCGGAATGGAAACAAAAGTTCCGCTGGAAGATGCGCGCTGAGTGGCAAGAGATGAAATTCAATGCGAACAGGTTGGAAACGCAGTTGTTGAAATGCGATGGCATCAGCCTCCCAGCGATTTGGCACTGCGGCAGGGCACTTGAATTTCTTCGCGAAACCGCGCGATCTTTGCTGTCAACGGTGCAAAGGTACACGGTGAGGAAAATTGCCACCGTGTCCCCGTAGATCATGGCGGCGTCGGCACCCTGCTTGGTTGATGGCGAAAAAGGTCAAATTAGAAAAGGCAAGGACAAAGCGGCTGCGCCCGTGCAAAGAAGTGTCGGTAATGGCTTGGGCCCAGGACTCCGAATCTCGTGTTTTACTGGTTCGCCAAACTGCAGGCCAAAAGCTCTGGACGCTCCCGGGTGGCAAGGTGAGGCCCAGAGAGTCGCTGGAAGAAGCACTTTTGCGGGAGGTCTTTGAAGAGACTGGGTTGCGAGTTCAGGCAGGCAAGTGGATCGATATGATGGATCGGCCTGATCGAGGTGCAATCATGATTCTGTACGCGGTTAACTTTATGGAAGGGTCCCCTGCTTTGGCGGGCCGCCTCAACAAGGAAATCAGCCAGGTTCGGTACTCGCTGAAACTTCCAAAGGATGCATCACCCTCCGCAACCTATTTTTGGCAAAGGATGAAGACGAACGGAAGCGTCTCATAGGCTGGTGAACATGCGCAAAAATATCGATCTGAACCAAGATAACCCAGAGGCTAAGCTTGGAACGTGTTTAGGAGGATGCATTGAATTTAAATCCTGTATATTCTCGCTTCCCATGCCGCCAAATGAAGGGCTAACGCGTTTTCTTCTTGGCCGCCGAAGCTGGAAAGCACTAATTGGCCGGTTCTAAGGCCGTCTGGCAGCGAGTAGGTCAAAGTGTTGGTTGAGAAATTCAGGACGATGAGAAATTTGTCTTCGGCCAGTGTACGCGTGTAAATAAACAAGAAAGGATTGTCCGGATCGAGGTCCCTGTAATCCCCGTAAACAAAGGCCAGAGTTTTCTTCCTCAACTCTAGCATTGTCTTAAAGTAGTTATAGACGGAGTTTGGATCGGCTAACTCCTGTTTGGCATTAATTTCTTGGTAACTGGGATGGACGGCCAGCCATGGTTTAGCGGCAGTGGTGAATCCTGCGTTCGGCGAATCATCCCACTGCATCGGAGTCCGACTATTATCTCGGCTGGTCTTCCGCAGATGAAATAGATATTCTTCTGGATTCACGCGCTGAGTTAGCACCTCAGCTTTCCAGGCGTTTTTGACTTCGATATCGTCGAAATCTTCAATTTTCGAGAAGGGGTAGTTGATCATTCCCAGTTCGTCGCCTTGATAGATAAAAGGCGTTCCTTTCAGCGTGAGCAACATGGTCGCCAGGACTTTGGCCGAACGTTCTCGATACATCACGGAACCATCCCCGAAGCTCGAGACGGGACGCGGATTGTCGTGGTTAGACAGGAAAACAGTCTGCCAATTGTTGAGGTCCAATTCCCTGTCGAAACGCGCGTAGATAGCTTTTAATTCGGGCAAAGTCCATGGCTTCCATCTCCAACCCTGCCGGTTGAGCCGAACGACGTCGAAATGGAAGATCATGTTCAACTCATGGCGCCTTTCGTCGACGAACAATGGTGTCTGTTCGAGTGTCACCCCAAGGGCTTCGCCGACGGTCATCACGTTGTATTTCGCCAGGACCTCTCGGTGCATCTCCTGCAGGTATTGGTGGAGTTTCGGGCCCGCGGCATAGATGTACTCTGGATGCGCTGCGTATTCTTTGGGACAATCCGGGAAGTGCGGGTCTTTGGAGATGAACGGGATAACGTCCATCCGGAATCCGTCTATTCCCTTGGCAAGCCAGAATTTCATCAGGTCATAAACTTCACCCCGCACCTTGGGATTATCCCAATTCAGATCGGGCTGCTTTTCTGCGAAAAGGTGCAGGTAATATTCGCCCCGGAGAAGATCCTTGCTCCAAGCTGACCCAGAAAAGAATGAAGTCCAGTTATTCGGTGGCCGGCCATTGTTTTCCGGCCGCCAAATATAGTAGTCGCTGTAAATTCCTGTCTTGGACTTGCGGCTCTCCACGAACCAGACATGCTCGTCACTGGTATGGTTTACGACGAGGTCGACGATCATCTTCATGTCTCGTTCCTTGATGCCTTTCAGCAGTGCATCGAAATCGGGCATGGTGCCGAACTCCGTCATCACTTTTCGATAATCGCGAATGTCGTACCCGTTGTCAGCGTTTGGCGAGTCATAATGCGGGCTTAGCCAAAGAACGTCTACGCCTAACAATTTGAGGTAATCAAGTCGGGAAGTAATGCCGTTCAGGTCGCCAATGCCGTCTCCGTTCGAGTCTTGGAACGAACGCGGATAGATCTGATAAACGACGACTTCTTTCCACCATTTCCGGGTGTAGCCATTCGCAGTGATACTTCCTTCCACCATATTTCTATTCCTTCGCTGCGACGATTACTTCGACGCCGGACTCGTGCAAAGCCTGCGCCAGATCCTTTGGCGGCGCCTCATCTGTGACAAGAATCTGGATTCGTTCCAAGGGTGCAATGTGAGCGAAAGAGCGATGGCCGAATTTCGTGGCATCGGCCAAGACAATCGTTCTTCGCGCAGCGCAAATCATGGCCAGGATCATGGAGCATTCTTCGAGCACGGTTGTTGTCAAACCCTCTTTGATTGCAATTCCGCCCACTCCAATCACTGCGGAATCGACGGTAATATTACCCGCCGACACGAAGCCGACTGGACCCACCGTGACTTGCGCATCCCCGTTGTATTCGCCCCCAAGAATGTAGACATTACTACAGCAATCGGTCGGCAGAGTTGCCGGAAGCCCAAGGTTATTTGTGACCACCGTCAGATTGCGTCGTTCGGCCAGTTCTGCGGCGAAAAGTTTTGTTGTGGAACCCCCGTTGATGAGCAGAGTTTCACCGTCGCTAATGAGGCGGGCAGCTGCTCGAGCGATTCGCCTTTTCGCCGGAACCCGTGTACTCATTCGCTGGGTGAACGGCGAATCTTGATGGACGAGGTTATCCATCGCAACAGCTCCTCCGTGGGTTCTTTTTATCAGACCTTGGCCCGCTAACAGGTCAAGGTCACGGCGAACGGTGTCACCGGATACCGTGAAGTGATTTGCTAACTCATTGACCGTCATCTGACCACGGGAGCGGATCAATTCGACGAGTTCGAGATGTCTTCTGGCCGGCAGCACATTCCCGCGGATGGAACGATTGGAAATTCCCATATCTGCTGATTTGATGCCCAATATACGCATATTTCCTTAATAAATCCGCTCAAATGAGCTTGACTACGCACGCTACCGCATATATTTGAACGCAAATATGCAAAAGCAAGCATCCCCCAGGCTTGAGAGTCAACAAACCTCAGACCCTGTTCTGCACCGGGAGATTGGTCAACCCGAAGAAAGTGTCGACCAAAGTCCCAACGATATTAAAGGCATTCGAAGACGGGAATTTATTAAACGGACCGGTCTGGCCGTAGCTGGATTGAGCGCAGCCTCCACGCTTCTGACTCCGATACGACGCGGGGTCGCGGCCGGAACAAAGCCGACGGAAATTACGTTTGCCAGCGCTAAGTTTTTCGGCAAAGAAACGATCGCCGAAGTTGTGGAGGCATTTAACGGTTCGCAAGAAAAGATCCACGTAACTTACAAGGAGCTGCCTCCTCCGAGTTCTTCCACGGAAGTGCATCAAGGATTAGTGCAACAGCTCGCGCGGCGCAATGGGAATCCAGATGTTTTCACTCAGGATATCATCTGGATTGCTGAATTCGCGGCGGCAAAATGGGCGCTTACCCTGGACGAATATTTCAACGCGGAAGCAATGAAGGAGTACTTCCCTGGGGTGGTGCAAGCCTGCAAGTGGCAAGGAAAGCTGACTGCCCTTCCCTGGTTCATCGACTCCGGAATGTTGTATTATCGCAGCGATTTACTGGACGGAATTGGTGCGAAACCCCCCGAGACCTGGGACGAACTCATTGATAGCGCTAAGAAGTTGACCAGCTCGGGCAAAGCTAAATTTGGGTTTTTGTGGCAAGCGAAGCAGGCGGAGGTGCTGGTGTGTGATTTGGTTTCCTTCATTGGGTCGAATGGCGGCGCGATTCTAGAACCCGATGGCAAAACGGTCTCAGTTGCTGATGACGCCGCTGTCGAATCCGTTCAGTTGATGCACGACCTGATCAGAAAAGATCAAATCACACCGGAAGACGTAATGAGCTGGGACGAGGAACCTTCTCGTCGGCCGTTTACGTCAGGGGAAGCCGCCTTTCTGCGGAATTGGTCATATGTTTGGAAGGTTTGTCAAAGCAAGGAGGATTCGAGCGTGATAGATAAAGTAGGCGTGGCGCCGCTGCCTCACTTTCCGGGCAAAAAAAGCGCCGCCTGCCTCGGCGGATACCAGTACGGAGTCAACGCCTCAAGCAAGAACAAGGACGCAGCGATAGAGTTTGCTCGCTGGATGTCTTCGCCCGAAACGCAACTTCGCTTTGCCGTGCAGCTTGGTCTTTGTCCGACCCGGTCAGCGGTTCTGGACGATCCCAAAATAGCGCAGGAAGAGCCGTTCATGCAGCGCCTGAAATCGGTCTTTGTCGGGGCGATTGGCCGGCCGGTCACTCCGAAATACCCGCAGGTGACACTAGTGCTGCAGTCGGCTGTTTCGCGAGCATTAACCAACGGAGATGTCAAAGGTGAGCTCCAGGCCGCCAAAGAAAAAATCCAGGCGATCGTAAAGACCTGACTCGCAACGGTCAGGTCGAGTCGGGTCGACGGACCCGCTTCAGAGCTAGAAAAAGTATCTAAATGAGCGGTGCGGGCTCAAGGGATCGGAGTCTGATACGATGGTCACGGCCGAATTTCCAATCAACGAGACGATGCGAAAGCCAAAGCAGATTCGAGTTGGGCTTTCGTGGCACAGCCCGTTTCTGTTGCTGGTTCCTGCACTCGCCTCGATCGGAGCAGTTTCTGTTTATCCGGTCTTTCTCGGGCTGTGGCTTTCGTTTCGGGATACGACTCTGGCGTCGCCGACCGACACCTTCGTGGGACTTGGCAATTACCTCCAGCTCTTTTCTGATAGCCAATTTTGGAACGCCTGGATCCACACGATCCAGTTTACCTGTGCATCGACGCTATTTGAAACATTGATCGGATTGATGATCGCGCTGGTATTATGCGAACGATTTCGAGGTCGCGGAATGGTCAGGGCGGCAATGTTAGTCCCATGGGCCATTCCGACGGTCGTCACTTCAAAGATGTTTGGATGGCTCTTTGACGGTCAAAATGGGATGGTGAACTATCTTTTACGGAGCGTTTCGCTGATCCGGCACAACGTGGATTGGTATGGCTCGCCGGACTTTGCCCTCACTACTATTATTATCGCCGACGTTTGGAAAACGACCCCTTTTATAGCGTTGCTTCTCATGGCTGGGCTGCAAACGATTCCTGGATCATTATCCGAGGCGTCCGTCATTGATGGAGCCAATGCCTGGCAGCGGTTCTGGTACGTCAGGCTGCCGCTGTTGGCTCCCACTCTATTAATCGCGTCGATGTTTCGAGCGCTGGACGCGTTTCGTATTTTCGATCTGGTCTATGTCTTGACAGGTGGAGGTCCGGCGGATTCGACCGAAGTTCTCTCAACCTTGACCTACAAGAACCTGTTCTCAGCGCTGCAGGTTGGCTATGGATCCAGTCTTTCAACGATGATGTTCCTGACGGAGATTCTGATCGCGTTGATTTTCGGCGTGTTCCTTTTGCGCCAAATGCGGGCAATAGGCCAATGATTAGTCCCGGAAATTATGCTCACGAAGCGGCGCCCCTGAAGCTTCCTTCATGGAACCGCATCCTGGTTTACTTTCTGGCTGTCTTCATCGTCTGTTGGTCGGTCGGTCCTTTTCTCTGGCAGATGTCCACGTCAATGCAACCTGACCGGGAATTAATGAGTCCGACGCCCCATCTCTGGCCGTATCCGATAACGCTTCAACATTACGTTAATATTTTTATAGAGAAGAGCTTTCAGCGTTACATTATTAAATCGGCTATCGTCACGACGATCACCACCTTTCTTTGTCTACTCTTTGGATCCATCGCGGCTTACGCATTGGCTCGTCTCGAGATCCCAGGCCGGTTTGGGGTTCTTGGATTTGTTCTGGGCGTCTCGATGTTTCCTCAGATTGCCATCGTTGCCCCGCTTTATGTTCTGGCTTCTAATTTTGGTTGGCTGGATACGTATCGGATTTTAGTGATTATCTATCTCGCTTTAGGTTTACCGCTCGTAATCTGGGTTCTATTTGGCTATTTCAAATCCATTCCAAAGAGTATCGACGAAGCCGCTCGCATTGATGGGGCGCAGCCTCTGACGATTTTTTCGAAGATCATCCTGCCAATCTCACTCCCTGCGGTGGTGACGACCGGGCTGCTATGTTTCATCGCGGCCTGGAATGAGTTCATGTTCGCTTTAGCTTTCACTTCCGATATCAATCACCAAACGGTGCCGGTCGGGATCGCAAACTTCACCGGGCTTCACTTCGTTCCGTGGGGCGACATAGCCGCCGCCTCGGTCGTGGTCACCCTCCCGCTGGTCATCATGGTGCTGGTCTTCCAGCAACACATCATCAGCGGGCTGACAGGAGGCGCGCTCAAGGAGTGAAGGCCGAGGATTGGAAAAGGGCCTACGCTGATTTGATCCAGAGGTTGCCGCGCTATGTTCGGGACGGCAGGGTAACCATTTGTGGTTTATCGACTTTTGTGGACGGGTATGTCCGGCTGCACGAGGCCGAGCCGCTGTTAAAGGCAAGGGAAGGAACACCGCCAGCGATGCTGGCCGAAGAACTTCTACGTCGGGCACTAGCCGGAATCGGGGGAGAATTTTATATGGATTGGCCGGAAGGAGGCAAATGGGTCGAAAGGAACCTTGTGATCACGCGCTGGGGAGTGGGTGGAACTGGAGCGCAAGCCGCACAAACGCTTGCGATGCTCGGCGCGCCCGCGCTGATGAACCTGGAAGATCGCAGCCGCCGGCAACTTTCAGTACTCCATCCGGACATCCTGGTGGCCTTCCAGGGAGGCGTTGTTAAGTGTGGACAGCTTGCCATTGGGGAAGGAGAGAAGCCCGCTCATTATATTTTCGAGTTTACCGCGGGAACCAAGGTGCAATCCTGTGTCCTTAAGCGCTCCAGCCGCACGATCGTACGCTTTAGCGAGGAGAGGCTGGATCACGATCCAGACTTCGCGCGGGAGAGCGTCACTGCATCTGCGGAAGCCGGAGCCGGTATTTTGTCGGGCTTCAATGAAATGGAAAACCACGTTTTGGACGAGTCTCTGAAAGAAACCCTTCTGCTGGCAGAAGCATGGAAAAAGCGGGGTTTGGAAACTATCCACCTGGAGCTCGGGGATTTTGGAATGGTTGCAGCGAGGAACAAGGTTATGAATCTGCTTGGGGGTGTGATCACTTCGTTAGGGATGAGCTATTCAGAGCTTTGCGGGTTCTCGGATGGATCGAAACAGACGATTGAACAAGCGTGCGAACTAGCCGAAACATTGAATCTGGCGCGCTTGTGCGTTCACTTCGACACCTGGGCACTAAGCATCACGAGAGGTGATCCGGACCGGGAGCTTGAGGCTCTCCTGTGCGGTTGCCTGCTGGCATCTGCTCGAGCGGAGAAGGGATTTCCTTGCTCACCGGTGGAATTGCCTGCGGACGCGAATCTTCACGCACTGGGCTGGGAAAAAATGAGAAAGTCGGGCGAACGATCAATCGTCAGCTGTGCTGCTCCTCATCTTGATCGACCGGCTGGAACGGTTGGGCTTGGAGACACTTTTTTGGCTGGAACTCTTCTTGTTCTCGGTGGCGCAGAGCGACCCAGAGCGAACGCTTGACAGAAAAGCATCCTTATGAAGACACAACAAAACATCGATCCTGGAAAACTCCGCAGCTTTCAGCGAGTAACGACCGCGGACGGATTCTTCCTGATTTGCGCACTGGACCACTTGTCGGATTTTCAGGAGTTACTCGATCCTGATCCCCTGACGGTTGATTATCGGCGGACCGGTGAAGCCAAGATCGGGATAGTACGTTCCCTGGCCTGCGAGTGCAGCGGGTTTCTGTTAGACGCGCGATATGGTCTGGCTCAAGTCATCGCTTCCGGTGCGCTTCCCGGCTCTATCGGTTTGATGGCTAGCATCGAAGACGAAGACTATAAGCCGGCCACGGTCCAGAGGAAGACCAGATTTCGAGAAAATTGGAGTGTCAGGCAAATGAAGCTACTGGGTATCGATGTTTGCAAGCTGCTCTGGTTCTATCGACCCGATAGTGAAGTGGCCGAGCATCAGCGGGAAGTGGTACGCGCGCTCGTAGGTGAATGCGCAGAATATTCAATTCCTCTGGTGGTGGAGCCGATCTGGTTCCCACTCGAAGGGGAAGATCCAAAGAGCGAAGATTGGAAGCAGCGCCGGGTCAGAGGGATCGTCGAGAGTGCGCACGAAGTGAATTCCTTTGGAGTCGAGATGCTGAAGGTGGAGTTTCCCGGCTATGTTGAGACAGAGGAAGGCAGAGTTAAGGCGCAGGAGGCTTGCCGGCAATTGGACGCTGGAGTGAGCGTTCCCTGGGTGTTGTTGTCCGCGGGGGTGGGCTATGAAGGCTTCAAAACTCAGGTAGAGATCGCATGCCGCGAGGGTGGATCAGGGTTCATGGCAGGACGATCTATCTGGCGGGACGCGGCGTCTACCCATGACCCAGCAAAACGGGAATCGGCGGCAAAAGAGGCAGTAAGACGTTTGTCTGAGCTGGGAGCACTGACGCGCAAGTACGGCCGACCCTTTGCACCGCGCCTGGAAGGAGGCGACCTGGCGCAAGCTTTCCCGGAGTATTGGTACGCGAATTGGCATCGCTCACCAGCATCGATGACAGATGGTTAGATTAGACCGTTCAGGATAAGGACCGCCGCCACTAATGTCCCGACCACGATCGGCCAAAGGCGACGCTTACGACGCGGCTCGACCGTCGGTTTCAACGGTTGATCCGAGACCGCAGGTTTGTTAGGTGACGCGGACGAATCGGAGCTTTCTCTCATGGAGGTGTCTATCCTATACTAACGGCTCAGGTCTGAACACAAAATGTGAATTCTGCGGCCCAACCTCCTTTTGGAACCGCAGCAAATCGGAAATTATGATCAGCGAACTGGGAGAGTCTTCGATGGCTGTTCCAAGCTTCGTGCCTTCATGACCCTCAGACTCGGCTCGAAGCCACAAGCTACGCCGAGTCGTGCTCCATCGCCTTGATGGCTTCGTCCGTCGTCAATACCGCGTGTGCGAGAAATGCATAATTAATTAGCGCTGCCGTATAACCGTAGCCCCATTCGGGATGCTTTGGCGCGGCGGTTGCATCTTTGGCGACGGCCACTTCGAAACCTTGCTCGAGCAATTCGCGCAAATGAGATTCGACGCACATGTTGGCGAGCATTCCACCAAGAATGATCTTGCTGATCTTGCGTTTGCGGAGCTGTAGAACGAGGTCGTTGGTTTCCGGCCCCCACACCCGGTGCGGCGCGACTACGATGGTTTTGCCATCTTGGATGTAGGGCTTGAAACGCTCCAGCCAGTCAGCGCCGGAACCTTCGAAGCCATCGAGATTTAAGACGCCTTTGCGGGCGAACATACCAGAGGTTGCCTCATCGGTTTCGAGCGGCCCGTTGAATTTCCATCCTTTATCTGTGGGATAGAAATAATGAGGAGAGATGAAGACCTCAAATCCATGCGCCTTCGCAGCCTTGAAGATGCGCTCCATGTTCTCAATCGTATTGTTTTCTTGAAGACTTTCGCGTACGAGAGGCCACGCGCTGCCTTTTTCGCTCAAGACCTCGTTCTGCGGATCGATGAATACAATTGCAGTGTCTTCCCGCTGAATTTTCATAGTTCTGCTATTTTGAGTTTTCAAGTGGCCGAGCCTGGGGTTCGGAAGCTCGGCCGGATCCCAATCATAACCTACCTCTTAATAAAGGCGAGCAAGTCGGCGTTGATGACGTCGGCGTGCGTCGTGATCATGCCGTGCGGGTAGTCCTCGTATGTCTTCAGCGTGCCATTCTTAAGGAGCTTGGCTGAGAGTGGACCGGCGGCCTGATAGGGCACGATTTGGTCGTCCTCGCTATGCATGACAAGAACCGGCACCGAGATCTTTTTCAGATCCTCCGTGAAGTCGGTCTGAGAGAACGCGACGATGCCGTCATAATGCGCCTTGGCACCGCCCATCATACCTTGGCGCCACCAGTTCCAAACGTTAGGCTCGATCGTTTTCACGCCGGGACGGTTGAAGCCGTAGAACGGGCCGGCCGGCAGGTCGTAATAGAACTTGGCCCGGTTGGCCAAGAGTTGTGCTTGGAGATCGTCGAACACGGATTTAGGCAGGCCTAGCGGATTGGCCGGGGTCTTCACCATCAGTGGCGGCACGGCGCTGATGATCGCCGCCTTCGCCACGTTCTTATCGCCATGACGGGCGAGATAACGCACCACCTCTCCGCCGCCGGTCGAATGGCCGACGTGAATCCCATCCCTCAGGTTGAGATGGTCAGTGACGGCCTTCAGATCGTCGGCATAGTGGTCGAGGTCGTGGCCGTCGGCTACTTGCGTCGAACGGCCGTGCCCGCGCCGGTCGTGCGCGATGACCCGATAACCTTTGGAGAGGAAGAACAGCA
>JAFAKL010000295.1 GCA_019235445.1 Verrucomicrobiota bacterium
ACCGGTTAAGCGGTCTCGGGCGGAAATAAAGGAACATAAAGCACTCATTCCGGCTCAGCCGGGGGTCAGCCGTGAATGGCGCGAAGATAAGGCGCATTTAGGATGATTCTTCGCCCCGAAGCCCGAAGGGCCGCAGGATTCAGCCCGGGGTTTCAACTGAGAAACGCTCACCCTGAATGCACCGTCCCCTGCTGCCAACCGAAGTTTCTCAATTCCCGGAAGGTCTGATGAATCCAGGCTGATAATCCGCTTTTTATTGATTGAATTGCTTTTGCGCCATTATAGCCGGCATTGATAGAAGCAGATGAACATGGTCAGCGACTCCGCCAATGAATTCCGTTTTGCTTTGCGATGCCACCGAGACCGAGGAAAGGAGAATGACACATTTGGAGAAAACCTTGATCAACCGTCCCTATGGGACTGGACGCGTCTTTTTTCTTTTTTCCAGGCACTTCGTGCCAGGCTACCCTCGTTTTAATCCCTCCGGGATAAATGCGTAACGGCACCTCCCTGCCGCTGCGACCTGAAAGCTGAAAGGGCGTAAGCTGGGTACGGCACCCGTTTCCTGACATGAACCAAGGCGCCTTTGATCGAAGCTTTATTCGTACCAGACCTGGTATGGGCGACCACATTTTCCGCAAGTGAACCACTTGCCAAGTGTACTGTCGCCGAAATAGCATGCCATTCGGGGCGCGGAGATCCTGGCAATCCCCTGACCTGAAAACCCACCCAACAAAAGAGCGGGGCCTTATGTTTGTAAGTTCCTGATTTTGCTCGGGGACGGCCCGAGATGCATCATTTGCGTGGATGGCTTAACCTTTACGACACGCTCTCACGCAATCTTTGCCCAATGACGAATGACTAGCAGGATTCAGCAACCGCCAGCATCGCCTCGTAAGCTTGCTGCCGCGGGTTGATAGGGATCGCCGCATCATCACTTAGGGAGCGCCTTCCGTTGATTGCAGCTTTCACGAGCATGGCATATGCACAAGAGGGACAAGCTTTCGTTTAAGGAATCGCAACAATCTGAGTTTATTGTTTATAGAAATGAACGATTCGACAAGAGGTGGCGCTTCGATCTGCGGAGTGAAAACTCCAGAAACTAAGAGCCGGGCGAACGCTATTGCAAGTCTCGGTTTGATCGCCTCTATGGCAGTCGCCACCGCTGAGGCACAGAATTTAGCACCGCAGACGCCCCGATTGTCTGCGCCCGAAATGCCAAGGCAACCGGCCGCTAAAACACAGGACCTTTCGGTCCTCCCTGGTCAAAATTCGATTCAGCCGCAAATAGTTCAACGATCCAGTGCAACTGACGCTGCTCGATACCTCGCCGGGATGTCGGTTTCGCCGGAATCACCGCTGACCAGGTTCACCAGCGACCCGCGCTGGATCGCGCACGCCAACGCAATGACCGGAGCATTCTCGAAGCTTGACCAAGTCCAACTCAGCGAAATTCGCATGTGGGGTGCTGAGTTTCTCCAGCCAGTAACAAAATTCAACCGTACCTGTCTTTATTTCTTCAGCGGGCCAGACTTCCTCTACGCGGACACCTTCTATCCGGATTGCAACACCTATGTCCTTGTCAGTCTGGAACCGATCGAGTCAATCCCGGAACTCCAATCCGTACCGCCGGCTTTATTGCAGAATACTCTTCAGAACCTCGAAGCCTCACTGAACACGCTTCTTAATTTCGGTTATTTCGAGACACGGGATTTGCGCGAATATTCGCAGCGCTCCCAACTTAAGGGCGTTCTGCCGATTATCTTCGTTTTTCTTGCTCGCTCAGGAAAGGAGATTTTGAACGTGGACTACAGCTCCCTGGGCAAAGGAGGCACGCATGGCGTCAAAGTTACATTTCTAGATCCAGCTACGGGCGTTCACAAAGCTTTGTACTACTTCTCCGCAGATCTTTCGGATGATGGGCTCAAGAGGAATCCGGCAGTGCTTCGCTTTTGCAATACCCTAGGCCCGACCAATAGTCTTTTGAAGGCCGCCTCTTATCTGCTCCATCAAGACGGCTTTAGCATCGCCCGTAACTATTTGCTACAGGTTAGCGCGTCGATCCTTCAGGATGACTCTGGTATTCCGCTCCGCTACTTAACCCCTGAGAAATGGACTTTACGGTTCTTCGGTACCTACACCGGACCAATCAATCTGTTCAAAACCTTTTACCAACGAGATCTTCTCCAGTATTACACCACGAGCTCACCAAAACCACTGCCTTTCGGTTTCGGTTATCAGTACAACAGCAAAGACGCAACGCTGATATTTGGGGTGCGAAGGTAGATTCTAAAGCGAGCCACCCGGCCCATTGCTTCGGCCGACCCAACCTGTCTAGAGAGGTTGAACGGCGAAATCTCCGTACAGAGTTCGGCACGTTTGTACCTGTTCATTCCGGCTCTTCCGCAGCCATTGCTAGTCCCTAATTCATATACAATTTGCGGTGCAAATGCAGCTTGCCCGGCGAATGAGGGTTTTTGAAGTGAGCAATGCCCGGCGAGTCCGCCGTGAACTTGGACTGTCGTATTCCGCCGAGGACCTCGGATGCGATCCGATCAGCTTCTGCTTCGACAAGCCTATGATCCCGTTATCCGATTTCTGATCATGGCCAACTCAGGTGTTAGACGCTTCAAAGATGCTCTGAATCGTTGCATCCAGCACGGCGTTATACTCCGCATCGGATTGCTGGACCGACAACCCTTCCACCAGCGCCCGCGAGAAGCTCGCCACAACACCGTGATTCCTACGGAGGCGGTCGTTGCCTTCTTTCAGCGAGTACCCCCCCGACAGCGCAACCACTCTCAGAACATTCGGATGGCTGACGCAATCAGCGTAAAGGTCGTCTTGCTCCGGCAGCGTGATTTTGAGCATGACCAACTGACCCGCCGGCAGTTTGTTGAGCTCTTCAAGGAGGGCCGCTTTCAGCAATGTCTCGGCCCTGGCCTTCTCCGGACAGTGAATATCCACTTCCGGCTCGACGATCGGCATGAGCCCCGCCGCGAGAATCTGCGCCGCCACCTCGAACTGCTGGTTGACAACTGCCTTGATGCCGGCGGCGTTGGCCTGCTTGATGAAGGAGCGCATTTTGGTTCCGAAGATGCGCTTCGCGTTGGCCTTGTCGAGCAGGGCAGCCAGTTCGGGCATCCGCTTCATCAGGTGGACGCCGTCCTTCTCGTCGGAAAGGCCCTTGTCCACCTTCAGGAAGGGCACAACGCGCTTCACGTTCCAAAGATAGTCCGCGGTCGGCTGTCCCTCGATGTCCCTGTCCATTGTGCCCTCGAACAGGATGGCAGCGAGAATTCGGTCGCCGTTAAAGTTGGGACTGGTCATAATGCGCGCGCGCATCTGATGCACGAGCGCAAACATCTCCTCATCGTTGGACCACGCGCCTTCCTTTATTCCGTAAGCACGCAGCGCCTTGGGCGTGCTGCCACCGCTTTGGTCCAGCGCGGCAATGAAACCGGGCTGGGTCTTGATTTTTTGCTGCTGCTGTTCCTTCATGCTAGCTGTCTTCATAGTGTCTCTCATTTTCCGGTAACGCCGGATGCAGAATGTTGTGGGAAATGTCGTCCTTGAACTTCGGAGTCAGTCTGGGACACCCGGGCTCAAACTCCGGGCGCTCTTTCTCTCCCCTGCCCACAATCTTCACGAGGGTTGCGCCGACATCAATCCTAAGGTTTGTTTTCCGTACTTCCGTTTGGGCTGGGGATGTGGGCACCGGCTTAGCCCGCGAAACCTCCACCGGAACTGCCTGAGGAGGTTCCCCGGTTCTTTGCCCCTGGATCAACACGCTGGTATTGGCAAAACGATATCGAAACTCTTCCCGACTGATTTCGGCACGTGTCGCGTGAAAACGAAGCGATGGAATGAACTAATTCCATCGATTTGAAAATCTGTTCCCGGAGCGCTTTATCGCGCGGTTCTGCGACATCAGCGAGTCGTCCCGCGGCCTCCGGCGATTTCGCCGATCCAGCAATCTTCCAGCGATCAATGAGAGTGCACAGCCCGAGATCGTCGCGATTGCAACCGGCAAACAGCTGACCAGTCGCTATGACAGACGTGGTGACATGTGTCTCCCCGATTCCCGCAACGCTGGCGCTATTTCGACCGCGAACGTGCCGGTATCTGCGCATCTTTCCGGCCAACAGCTCTTGCGCCACCGCAGCGCTGACGGGGTCGCAGCAATTCGCCGGTTCGCGTCACCCAACCATTCCAAAGTCGCTCTGGAGATCTCCTAGCCGGTCTCCGCTCCAGCATGAGACTTTGAAGATAGAGAGGTTGGTGGTCAGCATATTTGCTCACCACCGTGGAGACGATGACCCGATTACTGGCCAGATCTTTCTCAGGTTTGAACCAATGCTAACTCTCTAAGTAATCCCACGACATCGCCATGAGCTCAAAGCTAAGCTGGAAAACTCCGCACAGAGCAGTTACGGCGTCCCATGGAATCTTAAGGTATCGAAACCCAATTAAAGAGTTGCTCGGTTCAGGATATCGTTTGACATTTGCCTCGAGAAGGTTGCATCCGACAAAACCAAAGGTCGTGAGACTCGCTAGTAAGCGAAACCCCCCCCGGTAAAGGCGAAATAATGACTAAGCCGTTCAACTTGCAGGACCACGGCATTTTCGTCGCCGAAATTCACCACAACCCCCCAAGCGCTCTCTACGAGCCCGCCATCCGCTACGGAAAAGACGCCAGCATCGCTGAGAACGCCGCGCTGCTTGCAAATTCCGGCGTCAAGACCGGACTGCCGGCCAAGCCGTGATGAGAGGGTTAACCTTCAAAAGTTATCATTTACAGGAGCAAACATGTCTGTCAGCCAATCCCCCATCCTGGTGATCAACAACGGGAGTTCCTCCCTGAAGTTTTCGGTTTTGGATCCCGAAACCGACACGGTCCTTGCCTCCGGCCTCGCAGAGCGCATCGGAACCGGGCAAGCCTACCTGAAACTAAGCGACATGGAAAAAGTGAAGCACGAGGAGAAGTTGCCGCTCGCCGATCATCGATCAGCCCTTCTTCGTGTGATCGAGATCTTGTCGAAGCATGGGCGATTCGATTGCAAGGCAATCGGTCATCGCGTTGTTCACGGCGGGGAATACTTCCGCGAGCCCGAAGTAGTTACCGATGCCCTCATTCAGAAAATCGAGGAACTCGCGGCGCTGGCACCTCTCCACAATCCGGCTAACGCGCTCGGCATTCGAGTGGCCGCGGATCTTTTCCCGGGCAAACCGCAAGTTGTCGTGTTCGATACCGCGTTTCACCAGACGCTACCTCCATACGCTTTTCATTATGCTATTCCCTACGAACTTTACGAAAAGTACCGGATTCGGAGGTATGGATTCCACGGCACTAGTCATCATTACGTGACGTTGGAAGCCGCCAGGCGATTGGGCAAGCCCTATGGCCAGCTGCAGTTTATTTCGGCGCATCTCGGAAATGGGTGCAGCGCAACAGCGGTCAAGTATGGCCAAAGCGTAGACACAACCATGGGGCTCACGCCTTTGGAAGGCCTGGTGATGGGTACGCGGAGTGGCGACGTAGATCCAAGTTTGCTTTTGTTCCTCCAGGAGCGCGACGGACTCAGACTTGTGGACATAATTGAGATCCTCACGAGGAAGAGCGGTCTGCTGGGTGTATCGGG
>JAFAKL010000116.1 GCA_019235445.1 Verrucomicrobiota bacterium
GATTGCAACTCCTCGCGGCTCGTCTCCAGCTCTTCGGAAGCCGAGCGCAATTCCTCGTTCATTGCCTGCAGCTCTTCGTTTCCGGCTTTGAGCTCCTCTGTGTTCGCCTCGTATTGCTCCAACGAGTCACGCAGTTGAATCTTCAGCATCTCCAGTTCCCGTTCGAGATGCCTCATCGCTGGCTGATGCAATGGCTCTATGCCAGTTGCCTCCTCTGGAGTCGTTTCACGTGTTTCGAATACCACGAGCAGAAAACCCGGAGCCAGTTCGCGTGCCGATTGAACCCGAATACCCACCCAGCGCGTTACTCCTCCGACTTCCAACGGCACGCGCGGCACATCAACTTCCAGGCCAGTTTCGGTTGCCTTCAGGAGCGCGGCGTGCAACTCAACCCTTAGAGCAGGATGCACGAGGTGCAGCAGGTTCATCGTCGGCGCTCCTCCGCCAAATTGCAGAAAACGGCCCGCCTGTTCGGAAAGGTGCACGATCTCATGGTGGGGATTGACCAACACCGATGGCTGGGCAAGCCGCTCCACCAACCGGTAGTGTAGTTCGCCTGCGGAGAGGTGTTCCAATCCTTTGGGCAATTCGATAGCCGTGGAGGCAGTTCGGTCAAACGACCGGCCCGGCAGCCCACGGCGGCCGGGTGGTCTTTCCACTTCCAGTGCGTACAGATCCGTGCTTGGCCCTGTAAGTATCGGCAGCCTCGCCTGGGAAGCCGGCTGTTGCATATATATGCGGTGTTTCTTGTCCATCGCGTGAAAAAGCTGGCTCCCCTCTTCCACCGACTCCGAAGAGCCCATAAAAAGCAATCCGTGGGGCCGCAGTGCAAAGTGGAAAATATCCAAAGCTCGTTTCTGAGCGGCGCCGTTGAGGTAAATTAGCAGGTTTCGACACGAGATTAGGTCCAGCCGTGAAAAAGGCGCATCTTTCAAGAGATCGTGCGTAGTGAAAAGCACTATCTCGCGCACTTCCCGCCGTATCTGGTAGCTCCCAGCCTCCTTCGCAAAAAAACGGCGCAGCCGCTCTTCACTGACATCGGCGGCGATCGCCTCGGGATACTTCCCTTTCCGCGCCATCTGAATGGCGATCTCGTCCAGGTCGCTTCCAAAGATTTGCAGTCCCGGCGCTGTCTCCAGAGTATCAGCATGCTCTAACAGCAGCATGGCGATAGAATACGCTTCTTCGCCCGTCGCACAGGCGGGAATCCACACCCGGACAAAATCCCCCGGCTCTTTGCCTCTGAAGAGCTCAGGGACCAGAATTGCAATCGCTTCGAATGACGCGCGGTCACGGAAAAAATTCGTCACTGAAATAAGAAGTTCCTGAAGCAGAGCTCCCACTTCGCCAGGATTTGTGCGCAAAAACGTGAGATAAGACGGCACGTCTGCTACGCCATTAATCTGCAAACGCCGTGAAATGCGCCGAACGATGGTCGCGCGCTTATAGTAAGAAAATTCATGTCCTGTCCGCAACCGCAGGTACGCCAACAGCTCGCGCAGGGCGGCTTCGCCTTCCTCCAGGATCCCTTCGGACGCACGTGGCCGCGGCGGCCCTTCCTCCGGCGGCACCCGCAGGTCCTGCCCGTGCGCGCGGTACTCCAGCAAATTCTGCGGCATCTTTGCCGCCCGCAACACCCAATCCACCATCCCTGTCCCAATCGCCGACTGGGGCATGCCGTCATGCTCAGCTTCCTCTGGGTCCTGCGCGATGGTTAAGCCGCCGCGCTCCTTAATCCGTTTGATGCCGATTGTCCCATCACCATCCGCGCCTGACAGAACGATTGCCGCCGCATGCGGCCCGTGACTATCTGCCAGGGAGCGGAAAAAAAGATCGACCGCCACGCGTTTGCCGCGCTCATGTTCCAGGGTGGTGAGCCGTAGATGTCCATCCAGGACCGCCAAATACTTGGCCGGCGGAATTACATAAACGTGATTTGGTTTCACTTCCACGCCGTCCTCTGCCGCGCTCACCGGCATCGTTGTGCAGCGTGCGAGCATCTCTGGCAGCGTGCTTGCAAAGTCGCTCGCCAGATGCACAACGACCACAAACGTCATTCCGCTGTCTGCTGGCATGGCATGGAAAAACTCCTGCAGCGCCGCAATGCTGCCGGCAGATCCACCCAGCCCGACGATAGGAATCAAGGAATGCCCGAGTGTCGGAACGATGTTGTCAATCAACTCCCGTTGACAATCCTCCACCAAATCCGGCGCAGCCGCAGGCAGTCCGTCTTCACGTGCTTCGGAGTCTTTCTTTTCCAGATTCACCTCCGGTTTGGGTATGCAGGAAGCTTACTCTCAAGCCCTTAGCCACGCGAGCTTTTCTTTGGCGTTCAGACTTCTAAAAGGCCGTCGATATTGACGCTTCCGCTTGTGCGCTGGAGCGGAGTCGGCACAGCCGGCTGCCTTACAGAAGGACCGATTCGTCATCCTCAAAAAAGCCGGGATTTTGTCGTAGAGCCTTCCCGAATTTTATGGAGGGCCCTTCATGTCCTCCGCAGCCTTGGCCAAAACCGCTTCTAATGTTCTGGGACTGACCGGCTTAACCAAATGGTCTCGAAAACCGGCGTTTTTACTTTTAGCTATATCACCCTCGCTGCTCCACCCGCTTATGGCGATGGCTCGCAGCGGGCGGCAACCCGCCTCCTCCAACCTCCGCAAAAGGTCCCAGCCATTTCCGTCTGGCAGCCAAAGATCACTTAAGAGCAAGTCAAATCGGGTGTCAGAGCTGGTAGCCAAATCCAAGGCCGCCTGCACGCCGACAGCGACTTGCGTCCGGTGACCGAGCACCTGAAGAAACAGTTCCATTCCGCGTCGCGTATCCGCGTGATCTTCAACTAGCAGAATGTGTAGAATACGCGAGGAGCCTTCCTCGCCGCCTCGATACGCCGGTCCAGATTTCAAAGGGTACATATTGCCTTGAAAGTTCGCTCCTGACAGTCAGCAAGGGCCCCTAATTCAGCCCAAAATCAAACAAACCTGTGTGGTCCGAATCTAATCCGAACCTATTTTCTTCATTGAGCGCACTGTAGCTTTGCTCACGATTCGTGTCATCCTCCGCCGCTTTCTCCGGACCGAGACTCCTAAATACATCCGCTGCTCGCCGATTGAACGATTCAATAGTATGCCCGCGAAATCCAAGAAACAGCAAATGGCCGCAGGCGCAGCACTGGCTGCGAAGCGGGGCGAACGCTCCAAATCCAGCCTGAAAGGCGCGTCGAAAGAAATGGCAGAGTCGATGTCTGATAAGCAGCTCGAGGATTTTGCCAAGACCGAACGCAAAAAGCTCCCGACCAAGAAAGGGTAACAAGGCCTTTTACCGCAAAGTGGAAAACCCATCGCAACTGTTCTGAAGGATGGCGATTGAGTGATGCAATCTGGTAACGACCCCGAAGATCCGGCCAGGAAAGAAACCCAGGAGTTTGATCCTGCTCTCGTCGATGAACAGGGCATACATCCGGAATTTTCGCCAGATTCCCTGCCCCAAGAACCAGACAACGAAGGATTCCCTGGAGAGCCGGACCACGGCGACTCCTGATAAATTCTTCAACACCGGTGGGATCGCGCGTGAAAAGCTTGTGGTGCAGAGCACGAAATTGCTGATATAGCGGCATGTCAGATCCATCTGTCCCTTTTCGTTTGCTCGGCAGTTCCGGTATCGCCGTTTCGTCGCTTGGCCTGGGTTGCATGGGGATGTCTTTCGCCTACGGTCCTACTGACGAAGCCGAATCTCTGCGCGTTCTCCAACGTTACTTGGAACTTGGCGGCAACTTCTTTGATACGGCTGAAGTTTACGGACCCTACGCCAACGAGGAGTTGCTTGGGCGCTTTCTTAAAGGTGTTTCACGGGACAAAGTGGTGGTAGCGACAAAATTCGGGTTCAAGTTCGCGGAGAACCAAGCCCGGACGGTGGATGGTTCGCCGGCAAACGTCCGGCGCGCGTGTGACGGGTGTCTCGGCCGGCTGGGCATCGACGCTATCGACCTCTTTTATCAGCATCGAGTCGACCCGAATGTGCCGATTGAAGAGACAGTTGGCGCGATGTCTGAACTGGTCGCTGCCGGTAAGGTCCGCGCGCTCGGATTATCTGAAGCTAATCCTCAGACCTTGCGGAGGGCAGCCAGAGTACATCCGATTGCAGCATTGCAAAGCGAATTTTCACTTTGGTCGCGGGAAGCCAAGACAAACGGCGTGTTAGCGGCATGCCGCGAACTCGGGGTCAGTTTCGTGCCGTACAGTCCGCTGGGTCGCGGCTTCCTCACCGGAGCAATTCAAAAGGTATCGGATCTTGATCCGAGCGATTGGAGGCGGACAAACCCGCGTTTTGCGGAGGTAGCATTGGTGAACAACCTGAAACTAGCCGATGCAGTAAAAGAACTCGCTGCAAAAAAGGGCTGCACTCCCGCCCAGTTCGCCTTAGCCTGGGTCTTAGCCGAAGGGGACGATGTGATTCCAATTCCCGGTACAAAACGCGTGCGTTACCTGGAGGAAAACATGAGCTCTCTGGCGATACAACTGACTGATAACGACTTGAGAGAAACCGACGAACGGCTCCGGCAAATCGTTGTGGAAGGGGAACGTTATGCGCCCGAAATGATGGCCCTCGTCCATCGATAGCCGCAAAATCCGGCCACTCCGAACCGGCGCCTCCACAAATTCCAAGACTGACTCGACCTGCGGTGCTTATGAATCTCTCCAGGATCAATGAGCGACGCAGGATAGTCACATTTCGTTGACGCTGGTATGAGACGCTACGATCTTCCAGCCATTGTTAAACTTTTCAAGGTTCATGATGCTATTTCCCACCATCTCCGCCTTTGAACTTGGGAAAGCGACCGACCACCAGGTGAGCACCAACGCCAAATCCGGTTTCAACATCCGGATTTGGATACGTTTAGGTTGGATAAACCCCATTGCATTCCGATTCGGGTACCCGTTCATGTAGGAATCATGAAGCTGCTGCCAGCCATCGAATTGCTCAGAACCGACGACCACCAATAAATCGGGGGAGTTCCAGTAGACATCTAGATGAGCTTCCATGTCGTGAGCGTTCCAGCGATCGAGCATTCTGAGCAAGACCTCGTAGACCTGCTGGGCGTCGGGCTTAAAAATGCGCGAATTCGGATCAAGCGAATCGAATTGCCAGCCTTTTTGCTCTTGCGCCGCCGCAGGCAAACAGCAGGCCAGCCCGAGAAGCACCAGAGCCGCCAACAATCTGCCGGAGCATACCCGTCGCAGAACATCGCGATCCGATAAAAGGATAGTCATTGCACGTCCAATACTTATAATATACATAGTCTCTCTCCTTTTTAATAGCAAATGAAGTGCTTATTATTTTACCGCAAAAATAACCCGGCCGCTTGATCACTCCCACCGGCCATCCAGAAAGATGATCAGGTGCTTACATTTCCCTTTGCGCTGAATGGCGCGAAGATAGGCGCATTTAGGATGGTTCTTCGCCCCGAAGCGGCAGGGAGGTGCCCTGCATTTATCCCGGAGGGATTAAAACGAGGGTAGCCTGGCACGAAGTGCCTGGAAAAAGGAAAAAGACGCGTCTAGTCCCGTAGGGACGGTTGATCAAGGCTTCCTCCAAATGTGTCATGCTCGCTTTCCTCAAAAAATATCTCCTGGACCCGTGAGCAGATCAACCGTCCCTCCGGGACAAGTCCTCTTTCCTCTTGTTTCCAGGCACTTCGTGCCAGGCTACTTTCGTTTGGTCCCTCCGGGACAGGGCTACTTTCGTTTGGTCCCTCCGGGACTATGTGCAACAAAGCGCCGCCCTTACGTCTGCGCCTCGTCAGAGCCGCGCCGAATGGGCGGGAGATCGCCCAGCTCGTCTTCAAAGTCCTGCGGTGACAATACGCGCAGGTTTTCGTCCTCCGGAACTTCAGGGTCCAATCCATCTTCGGCCGGACGTTCCCGAGCGTCTTCCTCATCGTATTCCGAGGTAATCGCGTGGCGCACTCCCCGACTGCCGGCCGGTTCGGCGAGCGGGTCAAGTACTTGCCCTGGGGCTTCCGGTTCCGTGAGAGCCTCCTCCAGGCCTTCGCTTATATTCCTGTTTTCCTCTTCTTTTTCTGTGCTCATCATCTCCTGTTCGCATCTGGACGCGCCTTCAGCCGCGTGCAAAATCGGTCGCAGTCTTTCCTCTGAGCGCGTACTCGCGCTTGAGCCAGCCATTCCGCCGGCGCAGAGCACGATTCATTGGACCTCTAACACCCGCACCGCGGGCGAGCGGATCCCAAGTCCGCGGCGCCAGGTACGACCGAGAGATGGATCTAAAACGAACCTGCTTACCGTCGGGTATACTCCATCTGCACTACCAATTCTATGCAGAGCCACTGGTTCAAAAATGCGGTGATCTATTGTCTCGAAGTCGACGTCTTCAACGACGGGAATGGAGACGGTATTGGCGATTTTATCGGGCTCCGGCAGGGCCTCAGCTACCTCGCTGGACTAGGGGTGAGTTGCCTTTGGCTGCTTCCGTTTTTCAAATCACCTGATCGTGACGATGGGTACGATGTCATGGACTACCTGTCTGTTGACCCCGCCTTGGGTGACCTGGGCGACTTTGCGGCTTTCATGGACGAGGCTCAGGATCGCGGGATCCGGGTGATCATCGATCTGGTCGTAAACCACACTTCCAACCAGCACCCCTGGTTCCAACGCGCGCGCAAGCGAGACCCCGAATATTATGACTACTACGTGTGGCGCTCTGACTCCCCTGGCGACACGAGCAACCAGGTCGCATTTCCGGGAAAGCAAAAAAGTGTGTGGCAATACGACAAAGTGGCGAAAGCGTACTATTTCCATCGGTTTTATAGCTATCAGCCTGACCTGAATACTGCTAACCCTGCCGTGCGTCAGGAAATAAAGAAGATCATGGGTTTTTGGGCGGCGATGGGCGTATCGGGCTTCCGCGTGGATGCGGCACCATTTGTGATTGCGGCCAAAGGGGCTGATGCCGATAAACACCCTCACGAATCTTACGAATTCCTCCAGGAATTTCGTGAATTCCTTCGCTGGAAAACGGGCGACGCCATCTTACTCGCAGAAGCTAATGTCCCGC
This sequence comes from Verrucomicrobiota bacterium, assembly GCA_019235445.1. Taxonomy (GTDB): domain Bacteria; phylum Verrucomicrobiota; class Verrucomicrobiia; order Chthoniobacterales; family JAFAMB01; genus JAFAMB01. Next base: position 7,069 of record JAFAKL010000116.1, read on the forward strand.
CTGAGCAGCTGACTGATTTTTTCGGTCCGGCAGGGAACCGGATGAACATGCTGCTTAACTTCTATGTTAATCCTCATTTGTTCCTGGCCATCGCTCAACAAAGCCCTGAGCCTATCGTGCGCAGCTTAAGAGCCCTTCCTCAAATCCCAGCGGACTGCCACTGGGCCTATTTTCTGCGCAACCACGACGAGTTGGATCTGAGTCGATTGGCCGAAGCGGAACAGGAGGAATGCTTCCGCGCATTCGCACCAAAAAAGGAGATGCAGCTTTATGGGCGAGGCATTCGCCGCCGGCTGGCCCCGATGTTTGACGGGGATATTGCAACTGCCTTGCTGGCATTCAGCCTGATCTTCACCATACCCGGCACTCCGGTCTTATGGTATGGCGAAGAGATTGGGATGGGAGAGGACCTCTCGCTGGAAGAACGAAACAGCGTTCGTACACCAATGCAGTGGTCCGCCGAACGAAACGGAGGATTTTCTAAAGCACCTAAGGAGCTCCTCCGGCGCCCGGTGATCAGCAAAGGCAAATTCAGTTACCGCAACGTGAACGTCCAGAAATTGCGCCGGCAACCGGAATCGCTGCTTAACCGTTTGGAACTGATGATTCGGACGCGTAAAGAGTTTCCAGAGTTTGGAACCGGAGCCTATCGGATCCTCGAAACAGACCGGAGGAAGACGGTGTTTGCCCATTCCTGTGAAGACGAGGCTGGCCGCGCCGTCTTGGCGGCCCATAATCTCTCTGATCAAGCCGAGAAGGTGACCATCCAACTCTGGCACCGTGAATTCGATCACTTCGTTTACTTATTTGAGGAGCGGGAAAACGAGCCCATCTCGGACGGGACAATAGCTTTGAAGCTCCCGCCCCGCGGGTTTTCGTGGCTGCGGCTAGTGGCCGCATAACCCGAAAGAAATTTGTTTCTCCCGGCATGCCTGACGCTCTGACCAGGGTTCGGCATTACGCCCGGATCCTCGACGAAAGACGGACTTTTGTTTGATGAACGAACACCATGGAAATAATGTAGCTGGCCCGCGTTTTGCCGATTCACCAGTGCGTCAATCGATCCTCTTCGCGATTGACCTTAACTTTCCGCGTTCAGTCGAGGAGGACGCCAGGGAGGGGGGCCACAGGTACTCGATTTTCGTTCGGATTGAACCGGAGGAGGTCCTTTTTGTCT
>JAFAKL010000412.1 GCA_019235445.1 Verrucomicrobiota bacterium
GGTCTCATCCTCCAGCAGGCAGTATCCTGGGCCAACTTTGCACGGTAGGCTACCGATTCGAAACCTGGAGCCCTCCGGCAATCCGCCCCCCGCTAAGCAGTCTGTGACAAGAGCAATTCGCTCACAGCCTTTTGCCCGATAGGTTAATTTCAAGAGCGTTGGGGACACATGAAATCCGTCGGCCACGAGCTCGCAGAAGATTTTCTCCTCTGACAACGCGAACTCGAGTGCGCCTGCCTGGCGGAACAATCCCCGCTTGGTAGCAGTGGACATTGCGTTAAAAAGATGGGTCACCTTCGTCAACCCGACAGCGACGGCGGCTCGCATCTCTGCATCGGAGGCATTCGTGTGGCCCGCGCTCATGGTGACCCCGGCTCGGGTCACCGCGTCGATCAACGGCAAAGCGCCAGGCACTTCGGGAGCGATCGTTATCTGGGAGATGTTTTTAGCCCGGGCAAGGATCCAATCTTTCTGTTCAGTGCCCGGCGCGCTCATCCACTTTGGATCCTGAGCGCCGGCTTTTGAGGGTGCAAGATGCGGACCCTCGAGATGAACAGGCAACAGCCGGACTGCTGACCTGCTCCTGGCACCTTCCCACGCTTGGAGAAAAGAGTCGAAGTGATGGTACGTAGCCGTGGCCGCAGTAGGGCAAAGCGCGGTTGTACCCCCTGCGAGATGAAAATCAGCTGCGGCCAGAAATCCATCCGTGGTGGTCTCTAGAAATTCCGAACCATTTCCTCCGTGGACGTGGAGGTCGATGAATCCCGGCGCGAGGTAATCTCCTTCGGCGTCGATTCGTTCGTATCGATCAGGAGGAACGCCCTGGGCAACGGTGTCGATCAAATCATCCTTTACCAGAACCCAGCCGTGGTCGGCGATCCGATCTTCCAGGATCAATCGCGCGTTATAAATACAGAGCATAGCGGTCAGATTGATCAGAGCTTGACAGCAGCAATCGCTTCCTGCTTCTCGATGCGATCACCAACGGCATGTTCGTGAAACACCTGGCGAATGATTTCCTCAATTGGTTCCTCTTCCACGCTGAAATCATGGACTTCGCAGTTGGAAAGGATCAGGCGGCAAGCCTCCGTGACCTCATTTCGAGGGACCTTTAGCTTCACCGAGGTCTCGGTCCGTTCGATGACTTCTCCTAAATCAAAAGAACAAGAAGGCGTTTTCGCAAACGTAAACCGCAGGAGCTTGTGGCCGGCAAAATTTTCGATGATCGCATCAAGCTCTCCGTCAAAAAAAACCTGTCCATGATCAATGATAATCACGCGTTTGCAGAGTTCTTCAATATCCTGCATATAGTGGCTTGTCAGTACGGTCGAAATCCGATTTTCTTCGCTGTAGTGCCGCAAGAAGTCGCGGACTTTTTTCTGACTGACCACATCCAGGCCGATGGTTGGTTCGTCTAAAAACAGGACCTTTGGTCCATGGATCAGTGCGGCAATCAACTCCATTTTCATGCGTTCGCCGAGACTGAGTTCCCGGACCATCACATTGAGCTTGTCCCGCACATCCAGTAGGTCCACCAACTCGTCGACAACTCGTCTAAATTTGCTCTCTTCTATCTCGTAGATGGCTCGATTAAGTTCCAGGGATTCACGAGCGGGTAAGTCCCACCAGAGCGCATTCTTCTGACCGAGCACGAGGCTGAACTGGCGTTTGAAAGGTGCTTTGCGCTCCCACGGAATGTACTCCAGCACGCGCGCAGTTCCCGAGGTCGGAACCAGCAGACCGGCGAGCATTTTCAAAACCGTCGTTTTCCCGGCTCCGTTTGGTCCCAGGAAGCCGACGAACTCGCCCTCTTCGATTTTGAAGGAAACGTTTTTCGCGGCGTGAGTTTCGTCATATTGCCTGGCAAACAGACCTCTTAGAGCCCCAGCGAGGCCGACCTGCTTTCGATACGTCCGATAAGTCTTCGACAAGGCGTCCGCGACGATTGCCATACCCATGGTCTGAATACTCGGTTGGAAGTCTCGGTGATGCAACGGGAGCATATCCTTCGATTCGCTCGCGTGCCCGCCGCACTGGTGCCATTTGCCAGCACAAGTCGAATTTTTTTCAGGTGCGGAGAGATACCGCGCCTTCGGCGCTGGAGGTCGCAACCAGCTCAACGCAGTCTGGAAGGCCAACAATTACGCCGCTGTTCTCGGATTTGCTGTTCGAGCGACTTTCAAGAAAGGCCTGATTTTTTCAAAGGCAGCTTCCGCGGTAAGTCCATGTTTCTTGCGCAACACAGCGATCGTGCCATGCTCAATGAATTGATCCGGCCAACCAATGCGAACGATCGGTGTGGTGATTCTGGCCTCGGACAGGTGTTCCATCACGGCGCAGCCAAAACCGTTGTGGAGAACGTGGTCCTCGAACGTGCAGATTACATCGACCCCACGCGCAAAAAATTCTAGGGTACCGGCATCCAACGGCTTGATCCAGCGCGGATTGATTAACGCGACTGAAATGCCTTCGGCTTCGAGGAGCTTCGCGGTTTCCTGCGCCAGGGAAAACATGCTTCCCAGCCCGACCAGGGCCACGTCGCGTCCGTGGTGGACGACTTCAGCTTTCCCGATCTCGAGCAGTCTGGGTTGCGTCTTCGGTTTTGCTCCGGTGCCCGCCCCGCGCGGATATCGAATAGCGATCGGCCCTTGGTGGTAATTAACCATGGTCCAGAGCATGTCGACAAACTCTTCTTCGTCTTTTGGCTGCATATGCACCATGTTGGGTATATGCCGGAGGTACCCGATATCAAACAGACCGTGGTGGGTCGGTCCGTCGTCTCCCGATAACCCGGCTCGATCCATGCAAAGAGCGACGTTCAAGTTTTGCAGCGCGATGTCGTGGATGAGCATGTCATAGGCTCGTTGCATGAACGTTGAGTAGATCGCCAGGAATGGCTTGAACCCTTCCGTAGCGAGGCCGGCTGCGAACAGCGCGGCGTGCTCTTCTGCGATTCCAACATCGAAATATTGCTGCGGATGCTGTGCCGCGAAATGGAACAGCCCAGTGCCCGAAGGCATCGCAGCGGTTATCGCCATGATCCTGTTGTTGTGATCAGCAAATTTGGCCAGCGTCTGACCAAACAGCTCGGAATAGGTGGGAGTCGGTGCTGCGGTCGTTTCACCCGTTTCAAGTTTGAATTTGCCAAGGCCATGAAACTTGTCCGGCTTGGCGATTGCCGGGGCATAGCCTTTGCCCTTCTGCGTGATGATGTGGAGCAAGACGGGTTCGTTCTGCCTTTTCAAAAACTCGAATGTCTGAATCAGCAACGGTATATCGTGGCCATCGATGGGCCCGTAGT
>JAFAKL010000467.1 GCA_019235445.1 Verrucomicrobiota bacterium
TGTGGAGCTTTTCAAACAGGCCCAATACAACCCGTTTGCGGTCGAGATGGAGGTGGTCATCCTTTTTGCGATGCAGAAGGGCTATTTCGACGATGTGCCTGTCGACAAGGTCAAAGATTGCCAGTTGAAGCTGGTGGAATACTTTAAAACTCGAAAAGGAGAGATCCTTGCCTCCATCCTGGAGAAGGGCTCAATCGACAAGGAGTTGGAAGAAAAGCTTCACGGTGCGGTTAAGGACTTCAAAGCGTTCTACAAACCATAATTCATACCGATGCCCAGCACTCTCGATTTGCGGCGGCGAATCAGGTCGGTAAAAAATGCCGCTCAGATTACGAAAGCCATGCAGATGGTGGCTGCGGCGAAGATGCGCAAGGCGCAGGCGGCGGCGGTCGCTGGAAGGCCGTACCAGGAGATGTTGACTCGGGTCTTAGCGGCAATCAAAGGCAGGGTCGAGCCGAGCAGTCACGAGCTTTTGGCGGTCCGTCCGGTGAGACGAGAGCTGATGCTGATCTTTTCGACAGACAAAGGGCTTTGCGGCCCGTTGAATACGAATCTTTTCAGAGAACTGACTGGCACGGACCGGGACAAGACAGAGTTTGTCGTGATGGGTAGAAAAGCGGTGCAATACATCGCGCGCACCAGGCAAAATCTGGCGGCCGACTTCGCCTTGAAGGATACGGTTCATTACGCCGATGTCCGACCGATCGCGAGATTTGCCTCTGATAAATTTATTTCGGGCGAAATCGATCAGGTGCGAGTGTTGTACCCGAAATTTGTCAACACTTTGACACAGCAACCGGTGTTGCGGAATTTATTGCCAATTCCGGCGGAAGAACTTGATCTCGAGGGAGACACGAACCGTGGAGAGTTTCTGTTCGAACCTGATGCGCAGGGTGTTTTGGGCGCTATTCTTCCTCACTATATGGCGTTCCAGCTCTACCAGATGGCACTCAATACCCGGGCATCCGAGCATAGCGCCCGGATGGTAGCAATGAAGAATGCTACGGACAATGCCAAAGATCTGATCAAGGATTTGACACTCGAATACAACAAGGTTCGCCAGCAAAACATCACAACAGAGCTGCTTGAAATTACCACAGCGCAGCTCGCCGTTGGATAGCTCCGAAATATGAATACAGGTACCATTGCCCAGATCATAGGTCCCGTTGTGGATGCCGATTTCAGTGAAAGTGATGCGATGCCGCGCATCTATGACGCCTTGGAAGTTGATTTCGAACCGGAGGGGGGAGAATCGAAAAAGCTGACCTTGGAGGTCCAGCTAGATCTTGGGGGCGGTTGGGTTCGAGCGATCGCGATGTCCTCCACCGAAGGACTCAAGCGCGGGATGCCGATCACTAACACGGCCACGCCGATCTCGGTGCCAGTCGGGGAGTGCGTTCTTGGCCGGGTCTTCAACGTGACCGGAGATGCTGTGGATGAGCGCGGGCCGGTTCAAGCGGAGAAGAGATATCCGATTCATCGCAAGGCGCCGTCTCTCATCGACCAGAATACAAGCGCCAGCATTCTTGAGACGGGAATCAAGGTGATCGATTTGATTTGTCCTTTTTCGAAGGGAGGCAAGGTCGGCGCGTTCGGCGGTGCCGGGGTGGGTAAAACCGTGGTCATCATGGAACTGATCAACAATATTGCCAAGGGTCACGGTGGTTTTTCGCTCTTCGCCGGCGTGGGCGAAAGAACACGAGAAGGCAACGATCTCTATACGGAAATGTCGGAAGCGGGGGTCATCGATCAAAAGGATTTAAGCAAATCCAAAGTGGCGCTCGTGTACGGTCAGATGAACGAGCCGCCCGGAGCTCGTTTGCGGGTCGGTCTATCGGCGTTGGCGATGGCTGAGTTTTTTCGGGACGAGCGGAACCAGGATGTGTTGCTTTTTATCGACAACATCTTCCGGTTTTCGCAGGCCGGTTCAGAGGTTTCAGCGCTTCTGGGGCGAACGCCCTCGGCGGTCGGATACCAACCGACCCTGGCTACAGAGATGGGTGATCTGCAAGAGCGAATTACCTCAACGAAAAAAGGTTCCATCACCTCGTTCCAGGCTGTCTACGTTCCGGCGGACGATTTGACTGATCCAGCGCCCGCGAACACATTCGCCCATTTGGACTCTACGATTGTGCTGGAACGTTCCATTGCAGAGCTTGGCATCTATCCGGCGGTCGATCCGCTTGCGTCCACTTCAAAAGTCCTTGCTCCTGAATATGTGGGCGAGGAACATTACAGCGTGGCCCGCGGGGTCCAACGGGTCTTACAACGGTACAAGGACTTGCAGGATATCATCTCAATTCTCGGGATGGACGAGCTGAACCCGGAGGACAAGTTAGCGGTCTACCGGGCCCGGAAGATGCAACGATTCCTGAGCCAACCGTTCCACGTCGCGGAGGTGTTTACCGGCAAACCTGGAAAGTACGTTTCCGTCGCCGACACAATCCGCGGATTTAAGGAAATTCTGGAGGGGAAACACGACGATATCTCCGAGCAGAATTTCTATATGAAAGGCGGGATCGAGGAAATTCACGAGGCCCAGGAATAGGTTCCGATGGCAAAATTGCAACTCGAAATCGTGACTCCGGAAACGAGGGCCTTCTCGGAAGAGGTGGATATGGTTGTGCTTCCCGGTGCGGAAGGTGAATTGGGTATTTTGCCGCTGCACGTCGCCTTGATGACACAGCTTCTGCCTGGTGAAGTGCGAATCACTCAAGGCCAAAAGCAGATTGAGCTGGTAGTTGGATCGGGTTTTGTGGAAGTTACTCCCACCAAGGTTTCAATTTTAACAGACATGGCAGTAGCGGACGCCGAGGTGGATGAGGCTGCTGCGGAAGAAGCAATCAACCGGGCCAAGACTGATCTTCAAAACAAGGATCTGAATTCGGAAGAAGTGGCCGAGATCGAGAGGGCGCTCGCCCGCTCGTTGGCGCTCCTGAAATTCAAGCGGCGCACTCGCCATTAGCGCGAGTATTCGCGCATTTACTCCCGTAACTTGCGCTCGATCGGGCCGCCGGCGTTCATTCGGCGCAGGACAATGATGTAGCGAGACCGCAGTCTGGGACTGGGGTTGTGGGGATCCCAACCTCGTGGAAAAGGAAGCATGGCCGCCAACATGGCGCATTCAGCGCGGGTTAACCGTTTTGCCGGAACTTCATAATAATGCTCGGCTGCTTCTTCGATTCCATAGATGCCATCGCCGAGTTCGACAACATTCACGTACAGCTCGAGAATCCGTTGCTTGGTTAACAGGTGCTCCATCAAAAGAGTGTAGTAGGCTTCCAAACCCTTTCTGACCCAGGATCGACCCTCCCAGAGAAACAGGGAACGAGCGCACTGATTAGAAATGGTTGAGACACCCTGTATCGCTCGATGTTTGCGCTCTGCGCGTTGGATAGCTTCCTCCATCTCGATCCAGTCAAACCCGTCGTGGCTAAAGAAACGGCTATCCTCCATTTGCCACGCACCATCGAGGAAATCATCGGGGACTTGTGCCAGTGGGATCCATTGATAATGAATGTCTCCGCGATACTGCCTGGTGATCATCGCTTCGATACGCCGAAATATCATCAGAGTGGTTATCGGCGGATTGAAAAAGCGGACGTAGACAACCTCCAGAACCGGGATGAGCGCGAGAACGATGAGAAACAGGATTGCGATCCGAAACCAAGGTCGTCCCGTCCGCCTTTTTCGCGCCATGACATTATTCAAAACGAATTGAGACCGAGCGACCGTGTGCGTCCAGCTGTTCAACCTGGCTGAACTGGGAGATGATCGAGACGGATTTGCTGAGCGCTTCGCGGTCATATCGCACGATGCTGGTCCGTCGTTGAAATTGGTCGACTGTCAATCCGCCAAATGATTTCGCTGCGCCGCCGGTAGGAAGCTCATGGCTGGGTCCAGCCAAAAAATCACCCGCGGCTACCGGCGAGAAATTGCCGATGAAAATAGCCCCGACATTGGAAATTGCTTGGGCCATTTGTTCGCTGTGCTGAGTTACTAAGGAAAGGTGTTCCGGCGCGAATGCGTTGGCAACTTCGATGGCCTGCTCTTCGTCCCTGGCGAGGACGAAAAAGGCGTTCTGATCCAGGACTTCGCTGAGCGCTGTTCTGCGGGCCAGGAAATCTATTTGCTGAGCGATCTCTGCTTGCACAGCTTCAAGCACCTTCTCATCCAGAGTTACGAGGCAGATGACACTTGCACGACCGTGCTCGGCCTGTGCGAGTAAATCAGCTGCGACCCAACGTGCCACCGCGGTTTCGTCCGCCACGATCATAATTTCGCTGGGACCCGGTACCAGATCGACCGCTACGTAGCCGAAGACCTGGCGTTTGGCTTCCGTAACGTGGGCGTTTCCTGGACCGAAGATCTTGCAGACGGGTTGGATTGTGCGCGTCCCAAAGGCGAGCGCAGCTATCGCATGTGCGCCACCGATCTTATAGATTTCGGTAGCGCCGGCTAGTTTCAAAGCCGTCAAAAGGCCAGAGTTCATTTTTTTATCCTGGCCGACCGAAGAAACCGCAACGATTTCGGGAACGCCGGCTGCCGCGGCAAGCGAGAGGGTCATGATTGCGGTCGACACCAGCGGGGCGCTTCCTGCTGGGACATAAATGCCAACTCTGGTGAAAGGAGCAAAGCGCTCGCCCACCTCTGCTCCCTGCGCGTTTTTTGCCGTCCAGTCTGCGCGCAAGCTGCGAGTGGCAAACTCGCGCACATTGGCGCGAGCCGCTTCCAAGGCTTGAAACAAGGCAGGTTTGACCAAACCTGTTGCGGCCTGAATTTCGTCCTTCGAGACTGTCAACTCTTGCGGGGTGAAATCGGCACGGTCGAATTTTCGAGCGAATTCGATCAAAGCCTGATCCCCCCGTTGCCGCACTTCTGAAAGGATCTTTGAAACTTGGCTAATCAACTCTGGGTCAGGCGTGTACCTGCGAGAGAGAAGGTTCCGCCATTGGCCGGCCTCCTGGGCCCGGAGATCGATGACTTTCATTGGCGCCGCACTTTGCACCGCTGGAGGAAGGTCTGCAAGAGGTCGTGTATGGTCAGCGCCGCGTATCCGAAAAGAACTATAAGAGACTTAAAGTCTGCCCAATGCCGGGTGCGATCAAAGTTCGGACGATTACGATTTCAGGAACAAAATACAGACTGAGAGTCTTCCGTTGATTTCCCTTTCGATCACGCGGTATCGTTTACCGGCAACCTAAGGTGGTCCTAAAATCGACTTTGAATTTAGCCGCATTAGAACAAGTTACTTTCCCGGAAAGGTTTTGCGAAAACGACTGGATGCTCTTGTGTATCGGGTAGTTGCGTGAAGTGGCGTTCGCCCGAGCCTATTCGTCTCCAATGAAGAAAGCGATCATCCGCACCTTCCAGGCGGTATTTACAATCGCCATCCTGATCTGGCTCTTTCACAGCCCGGAAAAGCGTGCGCAGATGGCGGGCGCAATCGCCAAAGCCGACCGCAATTGGCTCCTGATCGGATTACCGGTGGCTTTTGCCGGAGAGGTCGCGAACATCGTGCGGTGGCAGATCCTGATGCGGGTTCAAGGCATGTACATGAGCTGGCGCCGAGCGATTATGCTCTTCTTCGTCGGTTTATTCTTCAACCTTTTTATGCCAGGGTACACCGGCGGGGATTTTGCGCGACTTTACTATCTCATGCGTGAATTTCCGGACAAAAAAAAAGAGGCGATTCTGACGGTAGTCATGGACCGTCTTATCGGGATGTCGGCCCTGGTGTTGACGGCTCTCGCGACGACGTTTTTTCGCTGGAACTGGCTGCAAAAAACTCCTCAGGCAACGGTTCTGTTATGGATTCTGCTCAGTATGTTAGTGGGATTTGTGCTTATTACAGCTGCCTCCTTTGCCATCACGGGGTTTAAGCTCGTGGACAGGCTGCCCGAACATTTTCCCTTTCGTGACCGCCTGGTTGAGACCTCTGAGGCGTACCATTTGTTCGCCCGAGCGAAGAGATCGTTATTGTATGCGTTCCTGCTGTCTTTTCCGGTCTTGTTCTCGTTCTATGGCGCATTCTATTGTACTGGCAGGGCGCTCGGAGCCGGGGTCTCGATCCTGGACATGTGCTCAATCATGCCGATTGTGACGGCGATTATTTCGTTACCGATCACGCCCGGCGGCATCGGTTTTCGCGAATCCCTCCTGGGGATTCTATTGAATAATCTTTGTGGCGTTCCCAATGAAATCGGCGTTTTGATCTCGCTTCTGGGTTTCGCATACTTCGTCTTGTTCGGCGTTGCTGGTGGTGTCACCCATTTGTTCTACGCTCCCAAGAAGCACTCCCCTTGGGCCCAGATGGAAGATGAGGTGCGCCGAGCACACGGCTACTTGGATTGAGACGGCACCTGAAAAGGGCTAGCTTAGCTCTCTATGGATTTTCTTCTTGGACATTCGCCGGATCCGGATGACGCATTCATGTTTTATGCAATGGCGCAGCACAAGATCGATCTGCGCGGGCACCGGTTCGAACATATTCTGCAGGACATTGAGACTCTGAATCAGCGGGCGCTACGCGGTGAACTGCATATTACGGCTGTCTCTATCCACGCCTACTCTTATCTGACAGACAGATATTCTTTGCTGCCTTGCGGCGCCAGTATGGGGGATGGCTATGGCCCTATGCTCGTTTCCCTGGACCAGCCTCCAAGTGAACCAGAGAGTGTAAAGGCTTGGCTTCAGTCCAAAACGATCGCGATCCCAGGGCTGAAAACGAGTGCGTATCTGGCCCTCCGGTTGTTGACCCCGGACGTGCGAACGGTGACAATTCCATTTGACGAGATTTTTGACGCGGTGAGGGCCGGGAAGGCCGATGTCGGTCTGATTATTCATGAAGGCCAGATCACCTACGCCGAGCAAGGGTTCAAACTGGCGCTGGATCTTGGCTCCTGGTGGAAATCGTTGACTGGGCTTCCGCTGCCATTAGGCGGTAATGTCATCCGCAAAGATATCCCGCCAAAAATCCAAAGAGAAGTTTCCGAAATTCTAAAGGAGAGCATCAGCTACGGACTTAAACACCGACAAGCTGGAGTCGAACATTCGATGCCATTGGGGCGCGGTCTGGATCATGTAGGCGCCGACCGATTTATTAGGATGTACGTCAACGATTTTACCGTGGACTACGGTGTGAGGGGACGAGATGCCATACGCGAGTTTTTCGGTCGGGCCGCCGCGCAGCGATTAATCCCGGATAAAGTCGGCGTGGAGTTTGTCGAGTGAGCGAGGTGAGGCGCGCCGCTGTCCGGGAAAGCGGCCGATGAACACCTTTACGATGCCGCGGCGCAAGGGGCATGGAAGCACATTCAAGTTCGAGTAGGGGGTTCTTCATCAGAAGATTGGCCACGTTGGGCCGCACAGGGCGTGCCGCCCAAGGCAAACTTTCATCGACCGCTCGGCCCAACTTTCCTGGCCTTTTGGTCGCAGAACCGCTGAGGTGACCCGGTTAAGCGTTCATGGCCCTCCAGGGTCCCGGAATCATTGAGGCCCCCCCGCCAGGCCAAGATTTCATAACCCTTCGGACCAACCTGTTGAACGAATTCGCGTCCCGCGTGGATCTACTTTCGAAAGAAAAGGTTGGCCTCGTGCTGTTCGGGCGGGCATGGCGCGTTTAATGGCACATCGCTGGGAGCGGCGTCGGCCTGCACTAAATTATTGGTGACTAGGTAATGTTCTACCTCTTCCCCGCTGACATCGGCCAGCATGACACCATTAATCTCAATGCATGGAGAAAGTGGTTGGCCACTTTTTTGCTCCATTTCCCATCGAAACGCCGGGTTTTTGATGATGTCCTTTTCGTCGTACGGCAGACCGTACTTGGCAAGGACTGCCCGGACACCATTGCTCCAGCCGCACTGGGTTTTCAGATAAGCGACGATATGCAGTTTATCCATAATGCTTCAACAGAACGATTCTCTGACCACGGATGATTGTAAACAATTTTCAAAGGCTACTTGCGCCGATCGCTGGGACGGTATTCTTCCTCGGCTGCCTGAAAGGCCTGTTCCAAGCCAACCATGTCTTCGCCCGGCCGCAGGCTGTCAAATGCCTCGGTTTCACGCCGGAGCTCTTCGTCGGAGTAGTGAGCCGCCTTGA
>JAFAKL010000511.1 GCA_019235445.1 Verrucomicrobiota bacterium
TGTGGAAAGGTTAATCCGGTCGCTTTCCGGTAAAGTTTCGATCTTCTTGCGCAGATCATTGAAAAGCGCCGGCTCATACAGCACGCGGAAATACCCCGCATTTCCTGCGTTCGCCTGCAAAACGCCACTGCACCCGGGAAGATCGAAGTTGTTTGTTAGTTTATCTAAGAGGGCATACTTGACTTCGCTTGACTTTGCGGTCGTACGAATACCTACCGGAACGCTCCACGCCAGGGATCGTTCACCTCGTTCTGCGATGGCGAAAGGAACCTGCTCAAGGCTGATGACCCGATTTCCATTCAGGCATTGGGTAGTTACTTTGATCAGCGGAAATCCAGGTTGTTCCGTCCAGGCAACCATCATTTTCTTAATCGATTTCCCAGTGGCGCGTTCGAGGGACGCCCAAAGCTCGTCCCCCGTAGTAGTTTCTGCCGTTTTAGGCGCGGCCAGATAGCCTCGAAGACCCTCGCGAAACGACCCTTCGCCTGAAAAATTTTCCAGCATGCGCAGCAAGAGCCAGAGCTTCTGTTCCAGGAGTACATTGGAAGCCTTGCCCGCTTTTCCTTCGGCCGGAGAGCGTGGTTGAATCGCTTGCGCCATATCTCCAGCGTCGCAGGCCATCGCCGCTTCCTTGTCGACGGCGGCGTGCAACCAAATCTTCCACTGCGGATAGAAATGGTCGGTCGCCTTCCTTGCCATCCAGGAGGCGAGGCCTTCACTCAGCCAGAGATCGCTCCTTAAAGTCACCGGGGCGTCTCCACACCATTTAGAGGCAAGCTTTTTGGCGATTGATAAAAAGACTTTTTGCCTGGTGGATTCGCAACTGGTTTGAGCGTCACACAGGAGCGCACTCTCGTCACAGATGATGCCGCTCGAAATTCCGCCGCCATCGTCTGCGCCGGATGGGATCGCAACCTGATCAAAATTCAGAAGCGGGAAAGGAATCGCGCAATACTCCTCAAAATAAGGCAGGAGTTGTTTAGCTATTCCCATAGCGAAACTCCCCAGCGCCCTTTTTCCGGGCACGGTCAGGATGCGAAGTTTGACTCCCGCCACTTCGTCGTCGAGGGATTCGAATACCCCGCAGACCAAGGAAACCATGTCCGTCGCCATGGAGGGTGTTTTTTCAAAAACCACAATCTTCTGATTCGGCCCGAGCGCCTGTTCCAACTGGAGCGGCGTATTAGAAATGGTCGTATTTTGCTTCCCGGTCAGAAGGCTTAACTGAAACGTGGCTGGAAATGAGGGCTCATCCCAGCAGGGAAATATCCTGCTTGAGCTGCTCGTCTGCTGCGCGGTTGCCAAAACATGGTCGCGGGCGCCGGCTCTCTCGTCCTCGCCATCCTGAATGAATAATCCGAGCGGCTGTTCGTTGATCTTGCTTTGGAACTTGATCGTCAGCGTGTAATTCCCAGCCGGCAAAACGCTCTTTAACTCAAACCAGACTGCCTGCTCATTCGCATTCAACCGGGGGATGAGTTGCTCCTGGCGACCGCCGCCCTCAATTTTTGCCATTGTGATTTGGGTTTCCAGCGAATTAAGGACAATTCTATTCGTCGAGGTTAATACTTCGATTCCAATCGCCTCCACGCCTTCCGTTACCCGCGTCTCGGGGTTTGGCTCCAGGTAAATCAGATAATTTCGCGGGACGACATTTTTCGGAAGTCCAGTGTCAGCAGGCTGAATGTCGGGCGTGTTTTGGCCGTAAGCGGCGCTTGCGAGAAAACCAAGTAAGAGCAGCACAATCGGCTTTCGCATGAAAAGACTGGGATGGGGGAACCACCTACTGTCGCGTGCCCTGCGAAAAATTACAACCAGAGCGGGGGCTGCCCCGACGAGATATAAACCACAGATTACGCAGATTAGAGGAGATTAGGTCGAGGTTGTTTGCGAGGACGGGATCGGCAGACGTACACGGCCAAGCGTGACGCGACCAGGAACTTACCTCCTCTAATCTTTGAAATCTGTCGTTTATATCTCGTCGCCGGCCTCTCGGCGCTGCAGCCATTCGCGGTAAACGATCGGCGAAATCTCCGAGGGCTTGATTTCGGATCGGCCACCCCAGAAAACGTTAGTATAGGAGACCGGGATCTCACAGGCAGCCAGGTGTTCGTCGATCGCTGCTTTGTGGTCAAGCAAACGCCGTTTCTCGGTCCCGTGCGCCACCGCCATAATGTTCACGCAGCCAAACTCTTCCCCCGCTTCCCGCCAATAACAGTGGGTGAGAATTTCATGCCTTCCGACCTCGGATCCGGCTCGAACTTCCATCCCAGGAGCTACTGCCCAATGGAATAATCCATTGAAGCGAGTCACCCGGATCCCTCCGGCAGAAGGTTTGACATGTTCCAGGAAGGTGGAAAATCTGCCGATGATCTTTCGTCGATCCAGATCTTCGGCGACGGCGAAAAATTTCTCCAAGGGTAAGTCTGCCTCTTTTGCGCGCTTTTGCCACGGGTTCGCCGTGACCTCGTCAATCGTGAATTCCTTTTTCAAGGAGGTCAGAACCCGCCATTGAAGATCGTTGAGTTGTACGACCCCTGTTCGGATCATCTGCGCCGGCCGATCACCCCTTGAGCCGGGTTGAACAGTCTTCCGACGGACGTGCCCCACGCCGAGCGTGAAAATCCCTTTCGCAGGCATGATCTTTACTTTCTCGCCGCCCACCTCATCCAGCAAAAGCTTCGTGTGCTCCTGGAGGCCGAATCCCTGGGGAACCTTGACCGTCGTCCACAATTTGTACTCGCTGCCGGCAGTGTCCGAATCGGTCGATCGAATGACCACATGCCCGGAAAAGGGATCTCGCTGGAACATGTAATCAAAAGCCGAGTCGATCTTTTCAGGAGGTATTTTCCAGGCGACAAGCGCACCCTGCGCAAGGTTAGTGGCCAGGAGGGTTTGGCGGACCCGCCGAATCGTTCCGGCGCTCAGCATCGCCTGGATCCGGTCCAAAACCAATGTTTCCTCGAGCCCGGACAAGCTGGCAATTTCCCTGAACGGTTCGCGGACAAATCCCTGGATCTGATCCTCCGAAACGGCGAGAATTTTGGAATTGACGGGATCGGTGTGCTCAGTGGCGATGATCATCTGCGCCAAAAGCTAACACAGACGGTGCATTGGGGAAACGGGTCGGGGGGTCGGCGTTCGTGGAATCGATGTACCGGGTGCGCGCATTCTAAGCTAAGTTCAGGCGCGGTACCCCTTTCTGAAAAAGACCCTTCGCGAACGCCGACCCGTTTCCCCTAAATGGCTTTCTCGCCCGTCTCGTCGGTCCTTATGCGAATCGCTTCTTCGACAGCGTAAACGAACACCTTACCGTCCCCGATTTTGCCGGTTTTGGCCGCTTTCACCACTGCGACGGTGGCGTTTTCCACCATGCTGTCGCCGAGTACCACTTCTATTTTGATCTTTGGTAAAAAGTCGACTGTGTATTCACTTCCGCGATAAATCTCCGTGTGACCTTTTTGCCGTCCAAAACCTTTAACTTCGGTAACCGTCATTCCCTCGATTCCGAGGTCTGATAACGCCTCTTTGACCTCTTCCAGTTTGAAGGGTTTTATAATCGCCTCAATTTTTTTCATATCGTCGTTGTGACTGGATCCGTTGCCATCCGAGCATCTCGCATAATTAGTTCCGATTCAGAGTATAATTCCAGGCTGACATTCTGCTCAGTTTAGGTTGTTTTCAGGAGGTATAGGCCTCCTCGCCATGTTCGGCGAGATCCAGACCGGCGGTTTCAACGTCGGGCGATACGCGCAGGCCAATTATCACCCTCACAATAAAACTGATGATAAAGGTCGCCGCAGTAGACAAGACGATCGTCACGATCACCGCTTCTACTTGGGATAAAAATAACGAAGACAGCAAAGGCTCCTTCAAATTGGGGTTGACCTCTTTCGTCGCTAGAATCCCTGTCATCAGTGCCCCCAACGTTCCGCCGGTGGCGTGAATGCCAAAGGTGTCAAGCGCGTCATCATACCCGAGGGCCGACTTTAAAGCAGAGACCGCAAAGTACGGGATCACAGCGGCCAGAACCCCGATGATCACTGCGCCGGTCGAATTCACGAATCCGCAGGCCGGCGTAATAACCACGAGCCCTGCCACCGCGCCGCTGCAATATCCCAGCACACTCGCCTTGCCGCGGATGACCTTTTCCATCATAGCCCACGTAAAGGCCCCCACAGCAGTCGCGAGCGTCGTGGTTGTAAACGCGTTCGCGGCGATCACATCTGCACCGACCGCACTTCCGGCGTTGAAACCATACCAACCCACCCAGAGCATTGATGTGCCCACCATACACAAAGCCATGCTGTGCGGGGGCATCGGTTCCTTTCTGAATCCCAGACGCCGGCCCAGCATCAGACAAAGGATCAGAGAACTCCACCCGGAAGTCATGTGCACAACGGTCCCACCGGCGAAATCGATCGCCTTAATAGTGGAATTGGCGTTCCAGATCCCGTTCATGAATCCCGTAATTCCCCAGACCATGTGGGCCATCGGGAAATAAACCGCAAACATCCAGCAAGTGATGAAGAGCATCAGGGCCCAGTACTTCATCCGCTCAGCGATTGCTCCAATGATCAAAGCAGGCGTGATGATCGCAAACATCAGTTGGTACATCGCATAAACATTTTGGGACACCCAGAACGCATAGTCGGTGTTCGGCGCGGAAGAGACCCCGGCGAGGAAAAAATGCTCCGACCCGCCGTAAAACGGATTGTTAAAGCTTTTGCCGAAAACGAGGCTATAACCGAACGCCCACCAGAGTATGGCCACCAGACCGGTGATGCCAAAACACTGCGCCAGGACCGACAAAACGTTTTTTCGGCGAACCAGGCCTCCGTAAAACAGCGCCAATCCTGGCAGGGTCATGAAGAGGACCAGGGCAGAGGCAGTCATCATCCAGGCGTTGTGCCCCGGACCGGGAACTCCCTGGAGCGTTTTGGTTCCGTCCGTATTGTTGATATAGGCTTCCAGGCTCGCGACGCGATCCTCGAGGGACGGAGTTTGGCTGGAACCTGGGCTCGGTGAGGCAGCGGTTGCAGAAGCGGGTGATGTTGCAGGCGCCGGATTGGGCGTCGGCGAAGCGTTCTTGTCTTCGGCCAAGGAAGGAGCCGCGCTCTCTAAGAGGAGAAGGACAACGGTCCCGGCAAGGGTGAGCAAACGCATTTTTTTGAGGCAATTCAACATAGTCTGGATCGTGATTTGACCTGCGGTCTCGAGTAAAGCGCGATATTACAGGCTCTTTAATCTGTCGGAAAGCCTCAAGAACCGCCGTTAGGATGTCAATCCGGGGGTTTGGGTCTTAGCATCGCTCGTGCCACGTAGCAATGCATTCGGCGAACCATCCTTTTTCTCGCGATGGAATTCCGGTGTTTCGCTGGAACAGGTCTGCCAGTTGATAACGGGCAAAAGAAGACATTCTGCTAAATTTTGCGCAGTTTACCGCCTTCTTGGACGGCTTGACCAGCGTACTTCCCGAGAAGCCCCTCTCTGTTGACCCTGAACCGAAATCGAATTAATAAGTTGGTTTCGCCAAAAAGGTGACTGCGCACGGTTAGCTTAGCGGTAGAGCGACTGGTTTACACCCAGTAGGTCGGGGGTTCGATTCCCTCACCGTGCATGGCGTTGATTTGGAAGGACTTATGAGTATTCTCGGCGCTTGGTGATAGCTCAAGTGATAGCGGGTCCGATCACGTCCATACTGTTCCACGGTTTTCCGCTCGATGGTCCTGACATACCTGCAGCGTAGGTCAGTTACCCGCGCCGGTGACCAGATCGCCTAAGGAAACCCAGTGGGTACCATCGAATTTCCCGAGCTGCAACTGCCGGATCGGATGATAGTTGGTCGGGCTGGTGTTCACTCTGATGCCCGGCAGCAGCGTCGGAAGCTCCAAATCGTGCAGATTGGCAGCCTGCTTCATGATGTTTTCGCGCGTGAAGTTACCCTCACATTGCTTCAACACCTGTAACATCGCCTTGCTGACGGCGTAGGCGGTCAGATAGTTGCCGTCGGTGGTGTCGGCGCCGGGCATATACTTGGCCATGAAGTCGCGCCATTCGTTCATGCCGATATCGTTCCCCGAATTGGGATCGGCCGGATCCTTCACGAAGCCGGCACTGATTATGCCGATGGCGTTCTGTGGTCCAGCCGGATTTATCACCGAGGCCATCGAGGTTGATGTGTAGGTCATGAAGAACAACGGCTTCCAGTCCAGGTCATGTACTTTACGGATCGCCTGGGCGGCGAATTTTGGGCTCGCGGCCACCAACAGCACGTCCGCGCCGGCGGCCTGCAAGCTGGTGACTTGGCTGTCGATGGTAGGATCGGTGGTCTCATAGCTAGCCGTGACCACCATCCTGTCGAAATTGTCGCCCAAAACATCCTTCATCCCAGCGGGGTAGTCCTTACCGAAATCATCGTTCTGATAGAGGATAGCGATCTTCGGGTTCGGATTTTCTTTTAAAATGTATTTTGCATAGATCTGCGCTTCGGTTCGGTAGCTGGGCTGGAAGCCCATCGTCCATGGGTAGTGCCGATAGTCGCCAAATTTGTCTGCGCCGGTCCCCAGGAACAGATGCGGCACCTGCTTCTGGTTGACGTATCTCTCAATGGCGCTGTTGCAGGCCGCGCCCGTCGTGTTGAACAGCAACGCAACCCGGTCTTGCTCGATCAGGCGGCGTACCTGTTCCAGTGTCTTCGGCGGACTATACCCGTCATCGAGCGAAATAAAGTTGATCTTGCGACCGGCGACTCCGCCTTGGTCGTTGACCATCTTGAAGAACGCACTCTCCAGCTTGGCGATCACGCTATAAGCCGAGGCCGGGCCGCTAGAGGGATTTGTGTTGCCGATCTTGATTTCAGTGGCGGTCACGCCCGGGGTATCGTCTGCGACCGCCGGCGTCGCGGCCGCGAGTGCAAAAAGAACCGTCGCCAGCAATGATCCTTTTCTAGCATTTCCTTCTCTGGGCATAATTGTTGTTCAGTCTTTCTATTTAGTATTGGCGCTTGGCGACTGCCCCTCGCCGAAACCGGACTCCGACAAAGTTGAAGATGCCGATGGTCCCCGTCGGCATGAGATACATCAAAGCGATCAGGAAGATGCCGAATATAGCGTCAGGCGCCGCCTTCGATATCTGATCCGCGAAATTGGGCGTGAACTCGATGAAAAGTGCCCCGATGAAGGCGCCCGAAATCGAGGCGATGCCGCCGACGACGCTGCCAACCAGGAATTTGATCGAAAGGAGCACGGGGAAACTGTCCGGGGCGACATAGGCCGACAGCACCGCGCCCAGCGCGCCGGCAATTCCGGTGTACATGGCACTGACACCGAAGGTTAGCGATTTGTAAAGCGCGGTGTCGACGCCCATCGCCGCCGCCGCCAGAGGATGATCGCGGATCGCGATCATCGCGCGGCCGGTGCGTCCACGCAGCAGATTGCGCGCGATGATTACGAGTGCAACCGTCCAGATCAGACAGAAATAATAGATCCACCTGTCGGTGTTGAGGGGCAGGCCGAACGGCGCCGCTGGCGAGTCGACCTGGATACCCTGGACGCCGCCGGTCCAATAGTCGAATCCCTTGAATTTGAGGATCTGGGGAGTCGCCACGGCGAGTGCCACCGTAGCAAGGGCGAGGTACAAACCGTCGAGGCGCAGCGCCGGCAGCCCGAACAAAAAACCGGCACCCAGACAGATCGCACCGGCAACGGGTACAGTCGCCCAATAGGGAATGCCGGTCTTGTCGAGAAGGATCGCCGTCGTGTAGGCGCCGATGGCGTAGAATGCGCCGTGGCCCAACGAAATCTGGCAGTT
>JAFAKL010000004.1 GCA_019235445.1 Verrucomicrobiota bacterium
TTGCATTGGGGATTTATTGAGTTGGGTCGGTTCTCCGTTCAGTACCGTCAACGCTTCGGCGAAAGCCCGAGTGAAACTCTACGCAAGACACGTGGCGATCCTTCGCGAGTTGTGGGCCATCTAACCACATCCGATGAGAGGTGGCCACCCAGCGCATCGAATATCAGTGTAAGGACGCTTCAGAACCAAACCGCACCCTGATGAACACGGGTAGTGCTGGTGCATAGGCCGAGCAACCGCGAATAGGAAGACCGACGAGCATCCGCCGGGGCATGTCTCGCGTTTACTGCTTTGGCCCCGAAGCTACTGCTTGTGTACTCAGCAGCGCCTGCACCCGGCGGAACGCGAAGACAGCCAAGAGCATCAAGGGAACCTCAGTCAGAAAGTACGTGGTCGCGAACCGGGCAAAGTCGATGCGACCGAGCAGCGTCACCGCAATCGCGGTCGCGATGCTGACGTTCCGCGTACCGAACTCAACGGCGACCGTGAACCGGTCCCCGCGGTTCCGAGTGACTGGTGCCGCAACCATCCAACCGACGATCAGGGAACTCAGTACAAACGCCACTGCGATTGGGACGGTCTTTGACAACCCACCTACAAACGCGTTCGGGTCCTCTGCGATTACCAGAAAGAGTACGACTGTGAGCGCCATGAAGGCGAGGCGCTGAAGTGCCGCATGATAGCGTGCGGCAAACTCGGGCGCCCGCTGTCGCAACCAGATGCCAAGCGTAAGGGGTAGTGCCAACATTACCACGAGCTGCGCGATCTGCAGGCGCATCGGTGCAGCCACGTCGAGTGGTCGACCCGTGATCAGTTTCAGCCATTTTCCGATGAGCGGAATTGTCAGGCTTGCACACAAGCACGATAGGCCGCTCAACGTGACCGAAAGAGCCACCGACGCCCTCGCAAGATAGACGTAGGCGTTTGAAATGCCGCCAATCGGGCACGCGGCAATTAGAAGCACTCCAGCCGTGACCCCAGGCCCCGTCTGGAACAGCAAAGTCAACCCGAACGCCAATAACGGCAACAGGATCGCGGGCGCGATGACACCGACCAACAGTACCGCGGGTTGCCGTCGCACACGTACGAAATCGCCGGCCCTGAGATCAAGGCCCACTGCGGTGAGCAGGACGATCGTCATTGCGGGTACCGCGATTTCTATCAGCGTTTTCATCATTTGCTAATTCGAATTGGCTCCTTCCGCAACTTCGCTTGCCATGCATCCGGCCGGAACACGTTAACGTGCGCTCCAGCACTTACAAGTTAATCGGCGATGATATTTCGAAGCTATAGTATCTCGTTCAAGCAACTACGCAACACCTCAACGACTCGATGGTAATCGAGAAAACGTTTTAGCAGTACTTGAGTTCGTAGTAGTGCACTAGAGGCATGTCGATCGAGTGACTGCTGGCTCGAAAGTATCTCTGGTGACGTGTCGGGGTGTGAAAAATCCGCCAATCCGTTACAGGGCAAGGGTGGAGCGATGGGCAACGAGCAAGCCCGAAAGCGGCAGCAGGATGAGGTTTATGAGCGCATCAACGGCCGCCGGACCAGAAATCAAAGGGGATGTATTCCTCGTGATTGACATTTCGCGTCGTGTATTGACCCTCGAAGGCATGCGATCCAAAGCCGGTTTTTGTGTGCGCGCATAACGCCGACGACGCTACCCTTGATTCGCTACCGAGCGCCTGATTTAGATTTCTTCCCGTCCAATTACCTTCGGTCCCGTTGAATTTTTGAGTGCTCTGTGACAAAAGCGGTGGATGGATCCCTAGGAGCGCGGTAACGGTCCACAGTACACACCCGCAAGCGCTCGCTCTGCGATCGTGCGAAACACAACACGACAAGACAACATCCAAACGCTCCACGAGACTTGGCGTTGAATCCCTGTGAGTTTAGCAGCTTCGACCAACTTCCGTACGGCCGCCCGTCAGACGGTGGACGGATTACGAATGCAAAGTCTGAAAGGGTTTACGAATGTTCGGAAAAGTTTCCGGATCCGTGACGGGATGACGCGAGAGATCCGGAAGTGGAGGTGGCGCGATTGTCTTGCGATCTTCTAGTCTCGGCAAAGGCGCGGGGAAACGGCCCGCATGTTTGTTAGTCACGTTGTTGTCATCCGTCGAATTATCAAAACTCGCACCATCGGTGCGAGAAATCCCGTGGGTACCCGTTCACAAGTTCTTGGACCTAATTTGGACCTTACGCTATGGCCCGATTGAGACCGCGAGGGACCGGTCCCTTACGGTAAATCAACGGTTTAGGTGGTGCCACATGGTGCGAAACGGTTCAAAATTAGATTCAGGTTCAATTGCCGGCAACGGCGTGGAGGTTCAAGTCCTCTCATCCGCACCAATAACTTTTTCGGAATGAGGGCTCTACGCACTTGATGGGGGCGGCTCTGGCTCCACGCACTTATGGGTGGCGGCTCTACTCGGAATGAGCCAGTTGCCAAGCATTGTTCGGTTAGCTTTCATTCATCAAACGCGCCAGACTTGCTGTGACGCGTGCGTTCCTAACGCGTCCGCGTTGACGGATTAACGGATTATCCCCGTGAGACAGCTTGGCGAGATCAGGAGATCGACGTAAACGCGATCGGGATGATGCGCTACTGCGGCGGGGGCGTGAGCCGCGGCCATTGGGGCTGCGATGGCATGAGGTCGTTGCGAAGCGCCTGCTCGTCCTCCTCTCCGGCCTCCTGCTTACGAAATTCATCGAACGTCTGAGTAGCCTCGGCCTGCTTGCCTAGCCTTTGATAGACAATACCCAGTTGATAGAGAGCTTGGCGAAGGTTCGGGTCCAGGCGATGCGCAGCTTCGAGTTCCCGAGCCGCTTCATCGAGACGCGCTTGCTTACGGGCGAGCAGTTTTCCTAACTCATAGTGTGCAAGACCGTAGGTAGGATCGAGCGAGATAGCCATGCGAAAGCCCGACTCTGCTGCGGCAGGCTGCCCGGATCGGTACAACAGAACCGAGAGATGAGTCCGAAACCGCGCGTTCTTCGGCTCAAGCGCGACGGCCCCTTCCAAGTCTGGTTTTGCTGCGGGTAACTCACCACGATTGAAGTAGCTAAGACCGCGAAGAAATAAACAGCGAGCACACCGAGGATTGAGACGAATTGCCTCGTCCAGTCGGGCGATCGCCGCCGGATAATTCTGTTGAAGATAAAAACTCACGGCCAGGTTGTAATGGGGCTCGGACCACTTTGGGTCTGCTGTGATTGCTCGTTTGAAGTACTCGTTAGCGCCGGCGTCGTTATTTAGTTGCAGGAGCCGGCCCGCAACCACGAGATATTGAGCGTTCGAGGGTTCGATTGCCGCGGCGGTTTGGCTTTCGCTAAGCGCATCGGGCAAGCGGCCGCAGTCATAGAGAGCTTGAGCTTTAAGAGCATGGCCGAAAGCCGAACCCGGATCGCCGATAATCGTCAAAGCCTCGGCAGAACGTTTATCGCTGATTAGAGCTTCAGCGAGAACAGAGCGCACATTTTCATCTTCGGGATGGCCCTGAACAGCTTTCTGCAGATAAGTCACAGCTTGTCCGGGCTGCCCGAATTCTAAGAAAGCCTGACCGACCGCTCCGGCTGCATCGGGGTAATCACTGACAAACGAGGCAGCTTCCGCGTTAGCCTCCGACAGGCGGTTCATTTGAAGTTTTGCGCGCACGATCTGGAAGCGAACGTCTGGGCGTTGCGGCTCCAGTTGCTTCACTACTAACAAATGACGAAGCGCTTCATTGCCGCGTCCTGCGTCGATAAGCACTAAAGCGCAATTGTATTGAACGTCTGGGTTTTTCGGATCGAGTTGCGCCGCACGCTCGAGGTGAGGGAGTGCCGATGCGGGTTCTTTCTGCTGCAGGTAAAGGAGCGCCAAATTGTAGTGCGCGGAAAATGAGTTGGGGTCAAGACGGATAGCGGTACGAAACCGTTTGACGGCATCCTCGAGGCGGCCTGATCTCCATTCGGCGAAAGCAAGCATAGCGCTTAACTTGGCGGATTCAGGATGGCGTGCCGCTTCCGCACTCAGTTCGGTGATAGCTTGTTCGAAGTTGCCGGACGCCATGTGTTGGCGGGCCTGCTCAACAACTGTTGATTCCTGTTTGGCGTAGAGCGCCGCGGTTAGGGCGCCAGCGAGCGCAACGCTTGTCAGGCTATAAGTGCATCTGATCAGGATGCTATCTCCACGCTTCTGAAATACGCCTCGCTCATCGCCGAAATCGTCTCTGCCGCGCTCTGCCTTCCGCGCAGGTATAAATGCACTTCTGCACCAGCCCGGTTCTGAAACTCAACGTAGCCGTTGTACCGGGGACGAAGGTAGGCGAAATCGACAGTCTCGAGTGTATTCCGGAAGTATTTGCCGCAAGAACTATTGATATTTGGGTCGAGCCATGCGGCCCGGTGAGCGGGTTGGCCGCCCGCCTGAAAGTAAATCGACTGCTGTGTACTTAGCGACGCTATCCATTCGATGTAGCCGAACGCCAATTCCTGGTTCCGGCAATTGCGGGAAATCGCGATGCCTGCTCCGCCCAGTGTTGATTGAAGTGAACGCCCGTTAAGCGTCACGAGCCCACCAAACTCAAGTGTCACCGGCGCATAACCAGACCTGCAATAGTTCGAGTACCCGAAGGCGAACGGGCAATACAGGCCTGCATTATTTAGCACCATCGCGCGATAGGTCTGTATAGGATCGCGTTGCAAGCACTCGGGTGAGCAGCACCGCACTAGCTCGCGAAGGAGTTGGAGGGCTTCAAGCGCTATATCGTAAGAAGCCGGCGCTTCGCCGCTGAAGGGCTGTTCGCCAAGCCCGCAGCACAGCATGTAAAGGTTCATCAACGAATCAACCGGGGTTGCTGGAATTACAACGAAACCCCGGCGAGCGAGGTCGCAAAGCTG
The DNA here is from genome assembly GCA_019235445.1 of Verrucomicrobiota bacterium. Classification (GTDB taxonomy): domain Bacteria; phylum Verrucomicrobiota; class Verrucomicrobiia; order Chthoniobacterales; family JAFAMB01; genus JAFAMB01. The sequence goes on from JAFAKL010000004.1 coordinate 4,888, forward strand.
CTCCCACGTTTCGGGCGGATTGATGCTCGATTCCTTCATTAGATCCGGGCGCCAGCTACTTACTGGCGCGGCCGCATCAATGGGAAGAGCCCAAAGTCGCTCTTCAGTCCAATAGCTGTCGAAGGATCGGCCGACTGACCCAGTTTCCAAATCCGCTAGGAAACCATTTTCAAAGCGATCCTCGAGCGGCTCGATCAAACCGGCGGAAGCGAGCCGGCCCACGTGCGGATGGTCAATGACCAAGAGGTCGAAATTGAGAGCGAGTTGTTCCAGGTCCTGATCCCCAAAATCCCTTAAAGATCGCTTCTGCCATCGAATTTCACCGTAGCCAAGATCCTCAAATCGTTGTGCGGTGGCAACAAGTGGCACGTAACCACGGCTGTGATTCCAGGCGAGCCCTTCGAGCGCCCCCGGCCGGCGTTGCACAGAATCGGGAATCGTAGCGATGCTCGTCAGTAGCTTGCGGCCCATAGATGATGGTAACCGCTCAGTCGATCAGTTACGTCAAAGTCGAATGCTGTGTAGGCGCTCTCGTGACTTCCGAGTCTGCTTCCGCTGAGCCAAACTTCGGCGAAGTAATCAACGCCATCGAAGACCAGCCGTACCTGATGCCCTTTTGCGACCGGCGGCATCGGAAAGGAACACGTGTACCACCATTCCTTTGCGTTCACATCCGTTACGTCGGGTGATTGACCCAGCGGGTTACTTACGAACGGGCTCCGTTGCACATCATTAGGACCCGAAACCGGTTTCGACCCGAACGGGCAGCCAACCAAAGCCCATCCATTCCCATCCAGAGACACACTAATCCGCGAATCCATGGCGAATACCGGAAAAGACGCGAGGCAGAAAAGAAGCAGAATGCGCGACCAAGTGTCGGGTTGCTTAATGGATGATCGATCATCAGGCACGAGATGATTATAGACTCGATTCCAGCAGGACAGAGCCGATTTTACTCAGCCGCGGCTGGGCGATGATTTGCTGACTTTAGCTCCCTGGGAACCAAAAACGTGCGCCCGAGTGCTCGCGAGCCAGCCATCCAGCGCCGTCAAAAACGCGCTCCGCGCCTTTTCCGCATGCTTGCTTTTGATCGCATCGAGTAGGGGCATATGCGATTGTGCGTCCTGAAGCAGGTCAAACGCGTTTCCCTTTGCCATGCGCATGGCGGCAAAGGCGAAAACCGGAGGAGTTATGCGCTGCAAGGCCGCGGGAATGTACTCATTACCGGTCATGGACCAGATCAGCTCATGAAATGCGTAGTCGTGGAGGATGAAGCTTTCCGGATTATTGTTGCGCGCAGCGTCTACCATCTCCCAATACGCCTTCTCTAACTGCTGGATCTGCTCGGTGGTCGCATTGCGTGCCGCTTCCTCCACGGCGTACGTTTCAAGTACTCGGCGTATTTTGAAGATCTTCTCGCTGAGTTCAAGCGAGAGTTTGGTGACGTAAGTGGACGCATTCGGCTTCTTTACCACGAACCCTTCCGCCTCAAGCCTGATCAAGGCTTCGCGCACAGCCGTCAGGCTGATCTCGAACTGCGACGCAAGCTGGCGTTCCACAATTCTCGAGCCTTCGGGCAGAGAGCCGTTCAGGATTGCTTTCCGAAGTATTTCGGCGATGCGGTCGCGCAGAGGAGGGGCGGCTATCCTCGCGAAAGATCGCGGCGCTGGCTCGTTGGGTACTGATTTCGGTAATTGCTTAGCACTCGGCAGCTTCATAACTCAGCGGAGCTTTCGGAACCCGGATCCAGCCAATCTTAATCGAGCATCGCACATACCGCATTCGCTACGCGCGTTCATACCTGCGTTTGCCTGCGCCGCCGATCCTCAAAGGTCGATGTCAGATAGGTCGCAAAAAGGACAATCAAGCCGCCGAATATCTGCACCAGCGTGAGCTTCTCGTGCAGAGTCATCGCTGAGAGAATCACTCCGAACAGGGGAAGCAGATAGACGGATGCGGAGATCTGACTCAAATCCAGTTGATTGAGTACCCACATCCACAACGCCATCGCGAGCCCCCAAGACAATCCGCCTAGAACCAGAATTCCTAGCCAGGCGGAGAAGGGATAGCCGGTCACGCGATAAAAAGGTCGGGCGCCAAAGGCAGCTGACAGAGCGCCGCAAGCTGCACACGCGAAAACGTAGCCGTAGATCAGCACCTCCATTTCACTGAAGCGAGCCAGCAGCTTCTTTCCGAATGCGTTGTAAAAAGCGCTTCCGGCTCCGGCCAGAAAGATAACCACGTTACCTGCCAGCAGTTTGCTCGCAAAGAAACTCCGGTCGACGCTGATCCTGGAGATGACCAGCGTCCCGAGCAGAGCGGCTGAAATGCTGATCCAACGCAGGGGTGTCATGTGCTCGCCCAACATGATCACAGCCATAATGACCATCAGCACAGGGATGGTCAGCGAAATTAGGGAGGCGTTCGAGGCGCTTGAATGCGCAATGCCCCAAGAGAGGCAGACCGAAGGCGGCAAAAGCCCAAAAATGGCAAGAACCAGGAAATCGCCGCAGATCGACCAACTGAAGCGCGTGCGCGGCCGCCCGCTTCGCACGAGAAATGGGATGAGGAAAAGCGCCGCCAGCAGAAACGTCCAAAAATTCAGAGTGACGTCATCCATATGGTCCGAGGCGACCTTATAGGCAGGGTACTGCGCGGCCCACATCAGGTTGACCGCTACTAGAAGCACAAGATTCAGAACGCGGCTCCCTCGGCGCGAAGAGGGCCGCTCCTTCGCGGACATATTCGGTTTGTCTAAATTTGCGCGTGGGGTGGACGTGGGATTAGACTAGCACAATGATCGATCATCGGCAGGAATTATGACTCGTCGCTCCTTTGTTCACACCTGCTCCGGCGCGGCTCTTCTGGCCGCGAACGTCAGCATGCCCGGCTCCGGCGCGAAACCGGAAGTCTTTCCCTTTGGGACGCATATCTTCCGCGAGCCGTCGCTACCCATGGAGCAGCTCCGGGCCGATCTTCCTCTTTTGAAGCGCCTCGGCTTCTCTATGGTAAAGATCCAGGAATCGTGGTCCATTGATGAACCGCAGGAAGGCACGATTGATCTCTCCAAAATCAGCCAGCTGGTCTCCGAAGCCAAGCAAAACGCGCTCCTGATTTATTTCGGGGTCACTATGGAGGAAGCGCCCGCGTGGCTGTGGAAGAAGTATCCCGACGCCTATATGGTTTGGGAGGACGGCCAGCCTGCCATTGACCCGACTCAATATCTGCTGCCGAACGACGGGAAACCGGG
>JAFAKL010000025.1 GCA_019235445.1 Verrucomicrobiota bacterium
ACGTCTTAGAACGGCGCCGAAGGCGCCAAACAGCCATAGCCTGGGGCACGCCCCCAAAACCGTTAACTTATCGCAGCGGCAGGAAGGTGAAATGACGCATTTATCCCGGAGGGATTAAAACGAGGGTAGCCTGGCACGAAGTGCCTGGAAAAAAGAAAAAAGACGCGTTGAGTCCCGTAGAGGGACGGTTGATCAAGGTTTCCTCCAGATGCGTCATTCTCCTTTATTCGGTCTCGGTGGCATCGCAAAGCAAAACAGAATTCATCCTAGTTCCTAGTACTAGTGAGCAGATCAACCGTCCCTCCGGGACGCGTCCACTTTTCTCTTGTTTCCTGACACTGCGTGCCGGCTACTTTCGTTTGGTCCCTCCGGGACGGGCTACTTCGTTTGGTGCCTCCGGGACAGGAAAGGCTCTTTCGTTGTAGGATGTTCCTTAAGTTAAATTAGCGCTTAGGGGTTTCACTCCGGTTCAGGGGCAGCGCCCCTCCGGGGTACCTTCTTCGGAGAGGCACCCAGGCCTGAAAATCGTCTTCAAAATGTCCAAACTGCAGCCCCGGGGTTAATCCTACCGGCCCTTCCGCCTTCGGGCGAAGAATCACCTAAATGCGCCTTATCTGCGCGCCATTGTATCAGCTGCCAATCTCGCGTTAGCGCACTCGGCTGGCAAGCTCGCTACTGCGCAATCTGTCGAAATCGTAACAACCGCGGCTTTGCCATTGCTTTCACGGGGAGTGAAAACGCGTGAACGAACCGCATAGCCGACCGGCAAGCGTCGAGTCCCGATGTCCGTCAATGGGCACGATCACGATCTCCAGCATCTGGAGCGGGACGGGATGCATTTCTTCACCACGGGCACTCGGTCACATCAGTTCACTTATGGCGCAAGCGCTTTGCGTTCGCCGTCGCGCGGCGGTGGAAGGGAGCCAGTATCGACGCCGCGGAGGCGCCGGTCAGGAGTGCGAACCCTGACAAAGAAAGGGCCTGCTGCTTTTCCAGCACCATTCTCGCAAATTCCGCTGGCGAGCACTTGCCTTGCGCCAGCATCCAGCTTCTGCGGGCGATCGTTTCCAACGAGGAAAACATCAATTCGGTCATAATCGCGGGCAGCCGAGCCGCCTTTCGAGGTCTTGTTCTTTTCATAAAAGAGATTGTCGATCCGGATTCTTTTCGCAAATCGATCTCGGCGCGGATGCATTCGAAAAAGTCCAATCGGAACCTCTGGAGCCAGTTCATAGCATAGTCCTGAGACCGTCGGCTGCCAGTTGCTTGCTGGTTTTTCACTGGATTCCACGTAACTGATCTGACCGATGAGATATGTTTCCCCCGGCGGTTCTTGAGTTTTTCCTCTCTTGAATGTTTAAATCCCTGATGCTGGAAATCCAGGAGTTGGAAGTTGCTTACGGTTCGATCATCGCCCTGCATCGAATCTCGTTGCTGGTCGCAGCCGGAAAGATCATCACACTGGTCGGTAGCAACGGCGCAGGCAAATCGACAACCTTGCGAGCGGTTTCCGGGTTAATCCACGCCCGTCGCGGTAAAATCAGTTTTGAAGGGCAGGAGATAACAAATCGCGCGCCGCACTGGATTGTGAAGATGGGGATCACTCAGGTGCCGGAAGGTCGAATGATATTCTCGAATCTCACCGTGCTGGAAAATCTGCAGATGGGCGCTTATCGGCGAAAAGGGGCGGCGGAAATCAAGAAAGATTACGACCATATGTTCAGTCTTTTCCCAAGGCTGAAAGAGCGCGAAAACCAGGTCGCCGGGACCTTGAGCGGAGGGGAACAACAGATGCTTGCGATCGCACGCGCGCTCATGTCGAAACCTCGGTTTTTGATGCTCGACGAGCCTTCGCTCGGAATAGCGCCCATCCTTGTCAAAACCATCTTTGCAAAAATAGTGGAGATTAATAAGCAGCTCGGAATCACGATCCTGTTGGTCGAACAAAACGCCAATCTGGCTCTTGAGATTTCCGACTATGGCTATGTGCTGGAAACCGGCCGCATCATTCTGGAGGATGAGTCCGCCAAATTGAGGGCTAACAGCTTGGTAAAAGAAGCTTACCTTGGCGGCTAGACGATCAAGGCGTTGCCGCTCGGGCGGCCGTCCCAAAGACGACGATTGTGGCTGGGGCTGCGCCGAGCTATGTAGCGTGTGCAATCTGTGGTAAAAAATCTGACTTCGAGTTCAATCGATTACCGGGCTCAATTAAACGACCAACAGCATGAAGCGGTGACCTCCGGACCGGGTCCTGCCTTGGTTTTAGCGGGCGCCGGCAGTGGCAAGACGCGCACCCTCACTTATCGCGTGGCATGGTTGCTCGATAATGGAGTTGAACCAGAATCCATCTTGTTGCTGACTTTCACCAATAAGGCGGCTCGCGAAATGGTCGCTCGAGTCACTGATCTCCTGCCGATGGAGACGCGAGCGATCTGGGGAGGTACCTTTCATTCGATTGGAAACCGCCTCTTGCGACGGCATGTCCGTGAAATCGGGTTCCGCCCGGGATTTTCCATTCTGGATCGCGAGGATCAGGAAGATTTGCTTGCCGCGGTGGTCGGTTCGTCAGGCTTGGACAGCAGCGGTTTTAGTCGCGGCCGATTTCCGACGGCGGAAGTTCTCGGTGATCTTTTCAGTTTTGCCGTTAATACAGACCAGCCCGTGGCGCAGGTGATAGCCAAAAAGTACCCTTGGTTTGCACCAATCTGCCAAGAGATCGAATTTCTCCGAAAAAGGTACGAGGAACGGAAACAGGCAGACAACGTCGTGGATTTCGATGACCTGCTGCTGAAGACGGTTCAGTTGCTGCAGGAAAAGACCGTAGTCGCAGAATTTTACCAACGGCATTTTCAATTCATCCTGGTGGATGAATATCAGGATACCAACAAACTTCAGTCAGAGTTCATCGATCTGCTGGCGGCACGTCATCAGAGCGTGATGGTGGTCGGGGACGACGCGCAGTCGATCTATTCCTGGCGCGGTGCCAACTACGAGAACATTCTGGACTTTCCCAAGCGTTACCCAAAGGCGCGGATTTACCGTATCGAGACGAATTACCGCAGTGTACCGGAAATTGTTGCTCTAGCGAACGCATCGATTCAGGAGAACAGGAAACAATTTACCAAAACGTTGCATGCTTACCGTGGCGGATCCGAGACTAAGCCCGCTCTCGTTGCGCTGGATGACAACAATCGACAAGCTTTGTACGTGGCCCGGAGAGTTCTGGAGTTGCGAGAGGAAGGCTTCGATCTGAATTCGATAGCGGTCCTGTACCGCGCGCATTTCCAATCACTGGAGGTGCAGCTCGCTTTAACGCGGGCCGGAATACCGTTCACGATCACGAGCGGGTTGCGATTCTTTGAACAAGCGCACATCAGAGATATTGCTGCCTTCATGAAATTCGCGGTCAACCCGGCCGACGAAGTGGCCTTCAAACGCATTGCTCGCTTACTTCCCGGAGTCGCGGTCAAGACGGCCGAGAAGCTTTGGGACCAGCTTTGTTCGGTACGGGAATCTGAGCGTGAAGATTTCAAGACATGGCTTGGTCAATGTCGGATTGGACAAAAGCCGGCCCAAGCCTGGCAACAGCTCTGTCACACTCTGGACGAAATCGCACCCGGACGTCGGCCGGAACCGCCGGCAAAGATGATCCGCATCATTCTCGAAGCCATGTACGAAGATTACCTGCGAGCGAAATACGCAAATTATGAGCAGCGACGCGATGACCTGGTCACTCTCCAATCGTTTGCCCAGACCTTTGAGGATCCGGTGGATTTCCTGAGCCAGCTCTCCCTCATGGCGGCAGCCGATACCGAAGGGAGTCGCACGACGGTGACCGAATGGGAGAAAGTTACGCTTTCCAGCATTCATCAGGCGAAAGGCCTCGAGTGGCGTGTGGTCTTCGTGATCTGGCTCACAGACGGGATGTTTCCGACTACGCGTTCGCTGACATCGCCGGACGCCGTCGAAGAGGAACGAAGATTGTTTTACGTCGCTGCGACTCGTGCACGAGATCAGCTCTACCTGACTTACCCCTATTACTGGGCAAATGCATCGCCAGAAAACCGGCTGCAACGTCCTTCCCGGTTTTTGAAAGAAATCCCTGTCCGTCTTGTCAGGGAAATGTGGGTGGGAGGCGTGTAGATTCGACCCTTATGATGGTTAGGGGAAATCCCCGATATTTTCAGCTTCTGTTCGTAACGTGTGAATAACCTCGGGGATTCGCTCCGTTAAAGGCGAACCGAGTCAAGAAAGTGAGAAAATATTCGACACTGCGGAAGATGAACTGGAGTTTTGGTGAGATACGATGCTGGTGCAAACCCTTCCTGCTCGAGTGTGAATAACTGAAGCCATTTAAACGCCTGCTATGGAAACTCTGAAAAATAGGCTCAGTTTCCGATTAGCTTTACGCTGTCCAGCATTTTGCCGATTGCCGGGAAATCTTTTTCCCGATCCTTTGGAGATCCAGTAGGTCACGGTGAGTATCTTACCTTTGCCTGCCTCTGTGAACAGGAATCCCACCTTCGCCGGGCCCCAGTCTTTGCTGTCGCCATCCCAAGAGATGCGGCTCCATTTACGACCAGAATTCTCGAAATCCTCCTTTTGCTCGGAAGCTTTGTCGATCTGTACCGATTGTTCCTTGGTTCGCCAGTCCACATTGTCGCTGATGAGCGAATCAATCCCTTTCAGGGTGGTCACCTCAAAGTAAATTGTCGCCACTTTATCCGGTGACTCACATCCGATCCCTTTGTCCGTGACCTCTGGTTTCCAGGAGGGAGGGATGTCCAGCGAAATTGCTGTTCATCCTCGGGAATGTTCACCGTGTCGGGGTCCCAACCAGATTGGTGTAAAAATATCCTTTAAGTGTAGCGGCTTGATAACATAAACGCTCAGACTCGAAAATCCGCCTGGGCCCAGATTAACTGAGAATGGCCGCCATTCGGATGTCGTGGGCACCCTTCAGAAAAGAGGACATGCAGCGCTTGTTAGGTCTTATTGCAGCTGATATCAGTTTCGGAGTTATTCATGACCGAGCAAACAGGCCAACCCTAGCCAGACAGAGCGAGGTTGTGAATAACTCCGCCGCCGGCGAAAATAGTGC
>JAFAKL010000370.1 GCA_019235445.1 Verrucomicrobiota bacterium
AACCAGTGCGCGCCGCCACGTTCGTAGTAATCGGCAACACTCAGCTTGATGAGGGCCGACACCCGGCACCAGGAATAGAGCAGCACACAGAACATAGCCTTGTCCCGAATGTCTTTTAACGATTTGGGGGCTTATCCCAGTCCAGGAACGCCACGATTTCGGCCTCTTCAAAAACCGGGGTATGAGAGGACTCTCGAACCAGCCTCGGGGGCTTGGCGCGGGGCGGCTGGGTTATACTCCACTACCCCTCTCATCAAGAGCGAATCGAAAAGCAGCCGGATGGCCGCCAGGTGTTGCCTCTGCGTCGAGCGGCTTCCCGGATGCTGATCCAGCCATGCCCCCACGTGATAGGCTTTTACATTCCCAAGCTCAAGCTGACGTGCCGAACAAAATGCCAAAAATGAGCGCCATGCCACTCGATAAGCGCTTCGCGTATTGGGATTGCGCACACGCGCTCCCAAGAGCTGAAGGAAGGTCTCAGCGGTTTTGGCTCTGGCCGATTCTGAAGTTCCCTCTAGTAGATCAAGGGGAGCTAGAAGCCTATCATTTTCGGCTTGGATTATAAAGGTGCTATCTTTTAACGTCGGCTCGATCACACTGCCCTTGGGTACTTTCTGCTGGCGGTATGTTTCCGGTCAGCGGCTAGCGACTCACCGCGGCCTTTTTCCATCTGAGGATTTTCCGAGTTTTTGCTTTTGCTTCTTCCACGAGGCTGCGCGCGCGTGTGACTGCTCGCCCACCCTCAAACGCAGTAACGAAAAAGAACGATCTCCCATCTCGTATTCCTCGGAGGAAGCAAAGACTTTTGGAGTCTCCAAAAAGCCCTCCTCCAGGCACGTGTCAATGATGAGCTCCCACCGAACCTCTTCTTGGCCAGGGAGAACGAAGTTTACCGTTTCGTGGTGTGCATTGAGCAGCATCAGAAATGTATCGTCCTGGATTGGGCGACCATAAAAGTCGCGCACATCAATCGTGTCTCCGCTCAGCATCACTCCCAGAGTGCGGACAAAAGTCGTGTTCCACTCTTCGTCTTCCATTTCAGTACCTCCAGGGTTGAACCACATAATGTCTTTGATTTCAGAACCCCGAATCTTTCTTCCTTGAAAGAACTTTGGCCGCCGGAAAATCGGATGCTCATGGCGTGATTTGATCAGCCGCGAAGTAAAGTGGTTCAACCTCTCGGCATGTTCGTCCCAGGCCCACTTCGTCCAGGATATCTCGTTATCCTGACAGTAAGCGTTGTTATTTCCCTGTTGGGTGCGCCCGCATTCGTCACCGCCGCACAACATCGGAACGCCTTGAGAAAGAAAAAGCGTGCAGAGGAAATTGCGTTGCTGTCGCCGCCTCAGAGCGTTGATCTCTGGATCTTGCGTGGGACCTTCGGCCCCACAATTCCACGACTTGTTGTTGTTATCGCCGTCTTGATTATTTTCGCCGTTCGCGCCATTGTGTTTTTCGTTGTAGGAAACCAGATCCGCCAAAGTATAGCCGTCATGCGAGGTGACAAAGTTTATGCTCGCCTGCGGACGTTTTCCGTTCCACTGATATAAATCAGGCGAACCGGTAAGCCTATAAGCAATCTCCCCAACTTGCCCTTCGTCACCTTTCCAATAACTGCGCACAGAGTCTCTGTACTTGCCGTTCCACTCCGCCCAAAGCACAGGGAAATTGCCGACCTGATAGCCGCCTTCTCCGACATCCCAGGGTTCGGCGATCAGTTTGACCTGCGACAGCACCGGGTCTTGGTGAATGATGTCGAAAAATGCAGAAAGTTTGCTCACCGCATGCAACTCCCTGGCCAAAGTAGCGGCCAAGTCGAAGCGGAAGCCATCGACATGCATTTCGGTAACCCAGTATCGCAGACTATCCATGATCAACTGCAAGGATCGCGCTTGCATCACGTTGAGCGTGTTACCTGTGCCCGTGTAGTCCATGTAGTAGCGAAGGTTGTCTGGAACCAGGCGGTAGTAGTTGAGGTTTTCTATACCCTTAAAACACAAGGTCGGCCCCATGTGGTTTCCCTCCGCTGTGTGGTTATAGACCACATCCAGGATGACTTCGATGCCAGCGCTATGCAGGTTTTTCACCATCGTTTTAAATTCCTGCACTTGGCCGCCGGTGACCCCGCTGGAGCTATATCGGGAGTCTGGAGCAAAGTAACCGATGCTATTGTACCCCCAGTAGTTGCGCAAACTGCGATCTGCCAAAATCTTGTCATTTACGAACTGGTGGACCGGCAAGAGCTCTACCGCAGTGATTCCAAGGTCCTTGAAATAATCAATGGCCCATGAACTGCCCAGGCCCGCATAAGTTCCTCGAATCTTCTCGGGAATGTGCGGACAAAGTTTAGAGAACCCTTTTACGTGTACCTCGTACACGACCGTTTCATGCAAAGGACGCTCTGGCGCACGATCGTCGGCCCAATCGAACGTGGCATCAATCACCACTGATTTTGGCACGCCGAAAGCGTTATCGCGGTAGTCCCGCTCCAGATCCCCGTTGGGCCCTCCCACTCGATAACCGAACATCTCGTCCGCCCAGTCGATTGTGCCGGATATTGATTTGGCGTATGGGTCAAGAAGAAGTTTTGACGGATTAAACCTTGCCCCATTCTCCGGATCGTAGGGTCCCTCGACGCGGTACCCGTAAAGCTGTCCCGGCATTATGTCAGGAAGAAAGATGTGCCAGACTTCGTCCGAGTGTTCAGTCACGCGAATGCGCACCTCTTCCTGCGAAGATTCAATGGAGTCGAAGAGGCAAAGGTCTACTGAGGTTGCGTGTTCGGAATAGAGCGCAAAGTTGACACCATTTCCTCTCCAAGTGGCGCCGAGAGGATACGGCTTGCCGTGCCAAACCTTAATTGGTGACATGCCGCTTATTCGCGCGAGAGGCAACTTCCGGCTGTGCCGAATGCTTACTTCGCAGAAGACTGAAATGGCATTGCGTCGCCCCGTCCGCCTTCTCGGCGAGCTAGCGCTCCGTAAGCACATCCCATAATTGTGAAACCTCGTCATCTTTCTGTGTTGCCTCTTCGAGTATCATCAGGAAGTCGGTTGCATTGTTGCATTGAACAACCAATCACCTGCGCCTTGGACGAATAACAACTCTGAGCGAAGATCGTAGCTGCTTCCCACTGTCAGTCGTGGGGGTTGCATAACGGTTTGGACAAAAAATAATTCAGAAAGAAGATTGCTAAAACGCAGAGCTAAACTGGCCAAGTCGGGCTATCTATCTTAGAAAAACTAACAAAAACCAGAGAACTTGCAGCAGAGATCAACAGCAAATATTCTATGCCCCAGTTCCCGACACGAAACTCGCCGACCTTCTGTCTTTGGATCCATCGACGGTCCAATAGATGGCTGGAGGCGTGTCTATTCCTACCAGCAGAAAAGTCTTGGCGATCCATAGATAGATTAACACGACAGGCATGCGACAGATTCGAGCCTTGAGGGCAGCCGAATAACGCGGCGACCTGCTGTGATCTTTACAGTCCGAGCATCGATCGAGCCGAGCGCGGTGATCGCGCTTTTCGGCTGCCTCCCACTCCAGATCCTGAGGAATCCGCTGGTCAATAATCTTGCAGGCAATAAATTCTTGCTACTTCGATAGGGGCAGTCCACCGGAGCGGAATCGTTCAGCAGTCCGGCCACGTAGACATTGATCATCGATGCATTACGGTGATTGCCTTTATCCTAATCGCAATACAACGATAAGATGCAGGCCACAGCCATGTGGGCCGCTTAGCGTACGACCGGACGCGTTACCGGCTGAACCGAGCCCGATGTTCTCGCTCCTCCGCGTCCTCCCACTCAAAATCTTGAGGGATCCGTTTGTCGATGAGTGTAACTGCAATGAGCTTTGCCATTTCGACGGAACAATCGACCGGGGCCGAATCACTTAGCCGCCTAGATGCATAGAAATTTATGTTCCATGCTTTATTAGCCTGAACCTTAATCCTGATCACTATGCCGCGGTAATTACCGTACCAATGTCCACAGGACAATGCTTGCCAAACTGGGGCGCTCATCCCCGCTATTCGTAGACGGGGTGGCTGGCGGACTCTTTTACCCTCGGATCTTTTGCCGTAACTCTTCCTTCGCAGATCGGGCGACAGATCGTTAGCCGTTCCCATTCGGCCTCGGTTCGTTCTGCTTCCGGAGACGCCGCTGTAGACACCGTCGTCTTTTTCTCGTTCGACTTCGCCCGCGGTCTCACTCGTTAAGGTTTCAACGTCCTATCCGACACATACAGCCTTATTTGGGACCACCTTGTCAATTTCCCGACGTTCTTGTTCCTGGACGAAAGCCCATTACTAAACCTTCAATATGGTAAAAGGCCACCAGATGGTCTGAGCGCGAAATAAGTACAACCCAGAACTGTTATGAGCGAGCACGACAAAAACCTTTTCATCGAGAAGCATCCTGACGGTTATGCGATTCTCCGCGGCGGCGTCAAAGAACCCCTTGCCGTCGAAGCCACGCAAGAGGCGGCCATTGAGAAGGCCCGCGAATTGGACCCCAATGCCGCCATCCATGTGGAACGGGTTCGGAACGTCGAGGGTGGCGGGCGCGATAAATGGCGGCGAATCTGATTCGATCCACGTTTCTAAAGGATTGCCGAAACGTGTTCATTTGAGTATGATTCGGAATGCATCGGCAAAACCAGATTGTCCTCGATCTACAAGCGTGCGGAACACCTGCCACACGCGCAGAATTCAGCTATCACATGACGCCGGCAACGATCTCGATTACAGGCGAAGGTCGGCTATCGGTCGGCAAGGATCTGGAAGCCGTCTTGCGCAAAATCGAATACTGGCATCAGGCGCCAATTACCCGCTTCAAAATCATGGTCCGACATGGTCAGGGCGCTTGGCATCGCATACAGTGGGATGGCAAGACGGCGACAGCTTTTCGATTGAACGAGAAGGATGAAAAGAAGGCTTGGGCCCTGATCGGCTCGATGAGCACCGTCAACGCCACAAAATAATGCGCCGCTGAACCCACCCCGTTCTCACGAAAAAGCTTGGCGCAGCACATTCTGAGAAGCCGGCCGCGACTGCAGGAGTGGCTGCAGCAGAACGCTGAATTTCTGAAGTCAGGGAACGGGTGGGCGCGGCCGCCCAGCGCTGGAGCGATGAGCAGATGGCGGAGGCTTACCTGTTAGCGGAAAGCAAGCCGTTGGTTGAAGCCGGGGACCTGTTGAATCGGCATCCCGAAATGCTCTCGAGCAAGGAGGGTCAGTTTGTCCTTGCATCAATTGAGAACGAACGGATGCGCCGGAAACGGGAGGCCGACCGGCGGCGAAAGGTGCTGACGGTGATCCGCCTTGCGCTGGTGGTGGCGATCGTCTTCGGGGTGATCAGCTATTGGGAGTATCAGAATGCAACGGTGGCAGCGCTCAATGAAAAGAAAGCGGCTGATGCTGCCAATAAGGCGCGGGACCAGGCTGATGGGCTAATCAATTTCATGCTGTTTGATCTGCGCGATAAATTGGAACCCATCGGACGCTTAGCCATCCTGGACGATGTGGTCCGGAAGGCGAAAGAATATCTGGATGGTCTTCCAAAGGATTTGGTAACCGCCTCGCGCCTGCGCCAGCAAGCAGTCATGCTTGAGAACCTTGGGAATGTGCTTGTGGCGCAGGGGAAACTCGACCAGGCCCTGGAGGTTTATCAGCAAAGCCGCAACATCCTCCAAAAACTGTCGCAGCAGGATCCGGCCAACAGCGGCTGGCAACGGGAATTG
>JAFAKL010000143.1 GCA_019235445.1 Verrucomicrobiota bacterium
GCAGAAGTTCCTCGAAATCGGAGGGAATAATCACCGCGGCGACTCCACCCTTAGCCACTTGACGCAGCATGGCATAAATCGAGGCGCGGGTCCCGATGTCCACTCCTTTGGTCGGCTCATCGAGAAGCAGCAGGGAGGGTTCCAGCAAAAGCCATCGAGCGATAATAATCTTCTGCTGCATTCCTCCCGAAAAATTTAGGAGATTCGTATCGAGACGTTGAGCCGGAAGTCCAAGGCTCTCGATCAGTTCATCGGCCTTCGTTTTTCGCTGAGAATAGCCCAGGCCAAACCTGCGAGAGGCCGCCAGGTGCCCCAAAAGCAGGTTTTCACGGACCGAGAAATCCGGGACGATTCCCTGCGCCCGACGATCTTCGGCGACGAATCCGATCCCGGCTCGAATCGCATCCGCAGCTCGCCGCGGTGCGTAACGTCTTCCATTTAGAAAAAACTCGCCGCGCTGCCGGGGACGTAGCCCGAAGATCGCCTCCACTGTTTCCGAGCGACCTGCTCCGACCAGACCTCCTAACCCGAGGATTTCGCCCCGATGCACCTTGAACGAAACATCGCGCACCGCCGGCAACGAGCTGAGGTTGTTTACTTCCAGCACCGCGGGGAGCGAACGGAGGGTGACGGATCGATTCATCCTGTCAGGCGATTCCGGCCTTATCTCCTGGCCGACCATCAGACGGATCAGGTCGGCTTGGCTTAAAGTCGCGGTCTCAAGCGATTTCGCTACTGTGCGACCTTCTCGCATCACCGTGACCCGATCGGTGATGGCAAATACCTCCTCGAGTCGATGGGAAACGAAGACCAGCGTGTGACCGGCCCGTTTCAGGGTGGTCATGACTTGAAAGAGACGCTCCACCTCCGGCGGACTGAGCGACGCCGTCGGTTCGTCGAAAATGATCAAAGTGGAATTCAGTGCCAGCGCTTTGGCAATTTCGACCAGTTGACGTTGCGCCGCGGACAGGAGGCGAACCTCTCGGTCCAGAGATAATGTTTCTTTTTGGCCAAGCCGGTCGAGAATTTCTTCCGCTTGCCGTTTCAGCCGGCGGTAAGAGAGCCGTCCTGGCCGGCCGAGCTCGGCCAGGAAGATGTTCTCGAGGACCGAGAGATCCGGCGCGAGGGAGGTCTCTTGCATGACCATCGTGATTCCCTGTTGAATGGCCTCGCGCGCGGTCCGCAGGCTCAACACCCGGCCTTCCAAGGTGATTGAGCCCGCATCCCTGACCACATGACCCGAAATAACTTTGGAGAGAGTTGACTTGCCGGCCCCGTTCGCACCTAGCAGTCCCATCACTTCTCCCGCATAGACATCCAAATCCGCTCCAGCCAGCGCGCGCGTGCGATCGAAAGCTTTCTCGATCCCGAGAGCAACCAGCATCGGCCGAGAGTCAGCCCGAGACTGAAGCGCGGCTTCGGAGTCTTCAACCTTCATCGAGGCTCGACCCTATTTCATTTCATTGGCAAATACCGTTTCCTTAATCGTCGGCAGCATCTTGTCGATGTTTTGGCTTGTCACGATAACGATCGGAACAAGGATCTGTTTCTCTACCTGTTCTCCCTTGAGATGTTTAAACAGAGCCTCGCCTGAGCGAACACCCATCAAATAGGGTTGCTGCATCCCGGAAACAACGATTTCGCCTTTCTTCAGAAGGTCCACAAATTCGGGGATCCCATCAAATCCAGCCACCAGAATCGTTCCCTCTCTCCGAGCTGCCTTGATCGCTCTCAACGCGCCCATTGTCGGCTGATCCGTCTCGATAAACATCCCCTTCATGTTGGGGTTCGCAGTCAGCATGTCCTGCGTATACTTGAACGTTTCGCTCGCGGTATAATTCTGCATCTGTTCAAGGGCACATTCCTTGATTCCGCCCTCTGCCAACGCCGCCCGGAACCCGGCGGTTCGCAATTTTCCATTATTCCTGGTCAACGAGATCGTCACCAGACCGACGGTACCGTCCGCCATTCCTTTTTCTTTCATCGCGGCCACCAGCGCCTTGCCTGTTCCGTAAGCGCCTTCACGATTATCGGAGATGATGAAAGAGACATAGTCGCCCTCGTTCGTCCCAATGTCGGCGATCACGACCGGGATATTGGCCTTTTGGGCGAGCGCCAGCACGCTCGGGCAAGTCGAGCTGTCTGTCGGGGAGATAGCAATCCCGGCGACGCCGCGAGCGATAGCGTCCTGCGCGTTTTTCAGCTGTGTCTGCGCGTCATTGTGACTATCGAACGCCTGGTATCCGTAGCCCTCCTTTTGAGCGAGACTTTCTATGCCTTTGGAAAGATAGCGCCAGAAAGGCAGATCCAAGCCTGGAGTCAAATAAACGATATCCTTCGCCGAGACAGTGAGCTGCGAACAAAGGCCCAACGCGATCGCGGCACAGAACAGGCCGCCAAAAGTCCTTTTAGAGGGGGGATTCATGAAGTCGAACTTGTCGACAAGTTGCGGATTGTCGAGACCTTTTTGGCCCGGTGGCCCCTGAACAAGAACACAACAAAGCTGATGGTGAGTCATGATCAACAGCGATCAAACCGAGGACGAGAACGAATGACACTAGGCCGCCGTCTTTACTTCGTCCGTGACCACCCTGAAGTGCTCCAGAAGACTTCGTCCGAAGGCCATGGTAATGGGAACGTCTCCTGCATCGCGGCCTCGGGCGATCAGGACTCGACCGATCCGGCGGCGGTTATGCCGTGCATCGAAAGTGTGCCACTGCGAACCGAGATAAACCTCAATCCAGGCGCTGAAATCCATCGGATTAGGATCGCGCGGCACGCCAATATCCCCCAGATACCCTGTTGCGTAGCGAGCAGGTATATTCATGCACCGGCACAACGTCACTGCCAGATGGGTAAAATCGCGACAGACGCCCACCTTTTCCCGGAAGCCTTCCAGCGCGGTCCGATTGGCGCGCGCCTGCTGGTAATCGAACCGAAGATGGTCGTGCACGAAGTCGCAAATCGCCTGAACACGGGGCCATCCGGGAGGCGTTCCACCAAAGGTTTTCCATGCGAAATCCAGTAGTTCGCTGTCGACTTCGCAGTAGCGGCTCGGCAATAGAAACGAGAGGGTTTCCACCGGTAGCTCCTTTACCTCATACTGAGGCGCATCCGGTACGTACGCATCCAGTTCGCCCGGGTCGCGGATGGTTGCGTCATTGAGAAATCGAATGACCCCTGGAGGGCAGTTGATGCGGCCGCAAAGATTTCCGAAGCTGTCCACATACTCCTCCACCGGCAATTCCGGTTCTGTCCGGAAGTTTTCCGGTTTGAGGAGGTCTCCCGCACGGGCAGGATAGACGTGCAACAGGTAGATAATCGTCGTCGAAGCAGGTAAACGCAGAGCGATATCGAAGCCGATCCTGATTAGCATTTTTTGGATAAGAGAGGTTGTCTGTGCCGCGGGGGTTGTCAGTCTCAGTTGCTAGAGGTAACTGAAAAGCAGCATAAACCGTTCTCGTCTGCAGGCACGGGAAAAGGATCCGGATTGCTGTCTCTGCCGGACGCGCCTTTCCTCCTTGCGATCGTTTTTTAGCCAAGCTGCGGTCGCATAATGAGCACGAGAACGATTTTCATTCTCCAACTGACGACCGGCAACTGCCAGAACACCAACAGGTTTTCAGTGGAATCCGTTCCGGAACACGTTTTCGCCGGGGTAGGGGATAGAGGGTGGGTAGGGTGTATGGACCTGGGCGAAGTTCAGCAGTTTGAAGGCGTCGTAAAGCACCGAACCACAATGCGTGAACGCTACTGCTGCATGATGGTGGAAACGGCCAAGGAGCGTGTGGCGATAAAATCGACTGAATCCAGGCAGGTACGCGGTGCCGGTACAACCGAAAGTTTTTGGATCCAGGTCAAGAAATTGTCCCTCCGCGATATAGGCCTGCAGTCTATCGCCGATCCCATGCACCTGGACCGCTGTGATAGGGGAGGCAGCGAATTGACCTTCAATGGTCCCCCGCGTGATGTCCGCAGGTGTGTTTGGCTCCATCATGCGCTTCATGATCACCTGATGTTTCATTGCAGGATTCTTCAGCAGCTTGGTGGAAGCGTTCCCGCAATGGAACATGCCAACCATATCCCGGATCGGATAGGCCTCCAGACTCTCATGGAGGTCCTTTGGAATGCTGTGATTGATGTCCAGAATGCCGACGGTCGCGTTAGAAGCGTATTGGCCCAAGAGCTCGGCGATGAGCGAATAGCAGTCATTCTCGCAAGCAATCGGAAATCCATTCTGAGCCATGCGACCGTTGATAAAACAAGGGACGTGTCTCAGGCTGAACTCTTGTTCAGACCAGCACTGAGTCGCCGCTCCGGAAAGCTTGAGGATGTCCCGGAAGTTCTTGATCGCTTTTTCGTACACCGAGAGCCGGGAAGCGAATTCGTCATCCGGAATACTCGGAACTTCCCGCTTCATATCCGATTTGATTTCGTTCGTTTCCTCACCCTTATCTTTAATACGTCTGACTTCGTTCTGGAGATCGAACAGCCCCAATTCTTCCACCTCGATCCCGACCGAATTGACCGAGGCCAGGTTGTAATTGCAGGTTTCGAAATCGCGCGGACGCGGGCCAAAAAGGCCGACGGTCGCATTCTGCGTCCCTTTCACCACCTGTGCTACTTTGATGAAATGCGCAATTTCCTGGGCGCCTTCTTCCGCGCTGACGACCGGCAGTTCCGGGATATGAACTCGATGCGCAAGGCCGCGTTTGTTCACCGCTAGAGCTGCTGAGAGTAAGCCGCACAACGCGTCGCCACGCTTCTGGAGCAGAGTAGCGCCCGATTCTTCGGCCGCTGCGAGCAACATGACCGGGCCGTCATACGCTTTGATAAAAACTGCGTCTTCGATTTCACCGGAAAAGTTTCCGAGATAGTAAACTATGGCGTCGCACCCCGCTTTGCAGCATTGTTGCGCGGCCTCCGCAGCATGCGCCTTGGTCTCTATGATTCGACAATCACCCTCCGGGACAAACGGGTGGATGCCTGTCGCGTGGCAGCGCTCAAGCAAACGATTGGTGCGCTCATCGGATAGAGAGCGAGGGAAGCAGTTCCGCGAAGCCGAAACAAGGCCGAGCTTGATATCTGGTGAGAAAGTTCCGAGGGGGAGGTACATGGTTGGCTAGAATTCAGAATTCAGGATTCAGATGAACAAACTCGCACTTTTCGGCTTGTCCTAGGTTATAAGTCCTTAACGCGTGGCTGTTCTTTCTGCAACCCCTGACTTTAGCCTAGGACCGGGGAGCAATCCCCTGCTGAGCTTTCGAATTTCGAATTGACCACGCCTGCGGGACGGGCTATCGCGTAGCTGTCGAGCAATCAATAACTTATGGAAGGCTCGGTTCGCTGATCTGTGCGTTTACATGCGTCGAGATCTGCTCACAGGGTGGTGAGCGAACCCAAAAAAGCAATTTCCTGTCAATAATGTGCGAATAGGGATGGCGTGGAATGAACACAGTTTCTTCCCTGAAAAAAGAAGTTTGAAGAATGACTTCAAGTCGTGAGAGATGAACATGAATCGAAACGATACCCGAGCAGCAATTGATAGCGGCAAGACCGTTCTTGGCATTGAGTTCGGCTCGACTCGCATCAAGGCGGTGCTGATCGGCGAGGATCATGCACCGATGGCGTCGGGAAGCCATGATTGGGAAAACCGATACGAAAACGGCATCTGGACGTACCGTCTCGAAGATGTCTGGACAGGCTTGCAGGAGAGTTATCGGAAGCTTAGCAAAGAGGTTTTCGAGAATTACAACACCCCGCTGCAGAGGATCGGTGCCATCGGCTTCAGCGCCATGATGCACGGCTACCTGGCATTCGATAAGGACGGAGATCTACTCGTCCCGTTTCGTACCTGGCGAAACACCACGACCGCGCAGGCTGCCACGGCCCTCACTGAACTGTTCCAATTCAACGTTCCCCATCGTTGGAGCATCGCCCACCTCTATCAGGCGATATTGAA
>JAFAKL010000061.1 GCA_019235445.1 Verrucomicrobiota bacterium
GCGGTGTTGGCGACCCGGCAAACCGCTCCAGGACTACATCGTGGTCAAAAGGTCTGCCCCACAAGAGCGATGTTTTAGCTTTAATTAAATTAACTCAAAAGCTTTCCGCGAGAGCTGATGCGCGGCGGCGGTTGGGCGGCAGGGTGAGGTTCAGCTGTTCGAGCAGGAGTCTATGATCGGGATGGGGATGGGTGTAGCGGCTTAAAATCAGCGTGCGGTCGTCGGTGGTCGGAAAATGCAGGTCGAGCATCTGGATTGTGGCAAATTTGTCCAACACAGCCCGGGGCGTCAGGCCGGGGGCAAGCGGACGCAACCGGGCCCGCAAAGTGACGTGCAGACAGTAGGCGATAAAGGCCACAAAAATGTGCGCTTCAATCCGATGCTCGAGTTTGTGAAAAATGGGACGCAGAGCCAAGGCATCCTTGAGGTTCTTAAAGGCCGCTTCGATCTCGACTAACTGGATGTAAAACTCCCTGGCAACCAGGATCGCTTGCACCCAGCATCAAGGGATTATGACCAAAGAGAGCGAGTTGACGATTCGGTAAATTTTAGGAGCGGGAATTTCGACCCTGATCCGGATTTTTCTATTAGGCTAAATCCAACAAGCTGACCAGGTAACTACCTTTCACTCTGTCGCACAAACAGGCTTCTTTGGATGAGTCGACGCGCTCGACTGCGTTTCGCCATCCGCAAATATCTGAGGGCTTCGCGAGAAACTGATTAACCCTGAATACGATTCGGCAGGCTGCCCGTGATCCAGTCAGGCTCCTCATCAGATGTAATGAGTGTCTGCCCGTCAAAGTTCAGCCTACGATAAGCAAAGCGAGCAGCACCAGAATCAGTTCGACAAACCACACCAAAAAAACCAGTTGTGCCGAGTCGATATTGAGCCAGCTCGATTTTGGAGTATTTAGCGAGTCAGAGTTTTTTTGAGTTGATTTACCTCGCAAAGCGTCGATGTCGAAGGAAGTGAATTCAGGATCGGCCACAAATGGCGGTTTACGGAAAAGATCATGCAATACCTTAAATGGCCAAGCAAATGGTCCCTGCATCCTTGGATCGGTTGTAACCCGAATGAGTTTCCGGCCCAACATAGCAAACCTACTCTGAATCGTTCCGCTTCACCTCCAACCCTCTTGCCACGTTGGAAACAATAGTGAAGCTGTGCGCATCATCCAGTTCGCTTTTGTCTTCACCTGCAGTCACATCAGTTCATGCCTTTTAGCCCAATGCTTCCCGATGCGCTTTGGCCATCTCTTCCAAGCTCTTAAATTGAAAATCGTACCTGGGCATTGTTTCCGGTGGATGTGTAGCGCCAAAGCCCTGTTGCCTATGGCGGCGATAAATCCAGGCAGAGGCGAGTCCGGCTCTGTTTGCCGGGAGGTGATCATGATACAGACTTTCCGCCGCGTGCAGGATATCTTCTTTTCGGTATCCCGCGTCACTTAGTTTCCCGATCATGTATTCGAAGTTGCGTGGATTCGGCTTGTACGATCCGATCTCCTGAGCTGTAAAGATGTAGTATTTCGAAAACCAGATTTGGCGAATGCTATAAGTGCCGGGCCGGGGAAGGGAAGAGATCCAGCAACGCAAATTTCCGCGGCTTGTGCGAGGGGATCGACAAAGAAAGCTGTGTCGGCAAGTTGGTGCTCGTAGGCCATTGCTTGCAGGATCTAAGTAATCTTGCGATGGCTCTCGGAAGGCGATCTTTCAATTGAACGATTAGAAAAAAAAGGCCAGTCTCAAATGCGATGCCTCTGCACATATCTTGGCAAGACGTTCTTCTTCGCCTGGTTCTTACGATGATCGCCGGAGCGATGATCGGTTTTAATCGAGGTTTACGCGGGCATGCCGCAGGCCTTAGAACTACCATTTTGGTAGGTTTGGCCGCTTCAGTTGCGATGATTCAAGCCAATGTGCTGCTTTCTGTCGATGGAAAAACAAGCGGATCCTTCGGCGTCATGGATCTGATGCGCTTGCCGCTCGGAATCCTTACCGGCGTCGGTTTCATCGGAGGAGGGGCCATCTTGAGACGTGGCGATCTTGTTACCGGTGTGACCACAGCGGCGACGCTCTGGATGATGACGGTGATCGGGCTGTGCTTCGGTGGTGGTCAAATCGCGCTTGGTGTCACCGCGACAGCGCTAACTTTTATGACTCTGTGGGCGCTCAAATGGCTTGACATCTGGATTCCTCGAGAAACTCGCGGTATTCTTGCCATCAAGGCCGAATTAGAATCCACCTCCGTCTCGGACATTCTGACTTTTCTTGCTTCAATGGGATACAAAGCTCAGCTCCGGCGACAGAGCCACCGCGATGAGTCTCAGCCAGCAAAACTTTTTTTCGAAGTCTCCTGGAAAGAACCGCAGATTAGCCATCAACCATTTGATCTGCTGAAAGTCGTTAACGACCGGTACCCGGTGGTTTACTTCGAGGTAACGTCCGAGTCTCGCCATTGAATGCGAATGTGCGCAAGGTTGCAGTTTTCAAATTTGAAAGTGCTTCAGAGCAGCTGTTCCCGAGAACTGGAGGTTACCCTTCAGTTCTTTTTGTGCGCCTCGCGCATGGTTTCTGCTTCCAGACTCTGTTGTTAACTCCTTTGGTTTGGTGCCACCGGGCAGGAGTACAAACGCATTGGGGCGATATAAACCTGAGCTTTTCGGCGTCACTATTCTGAATCCGATTTCATACATCCTCATCCTTATGGAATGACCATCGCTCTGGTCAGCCAGATCGCTCCAGTACGGTCTCGAAGACGGATGAAGAACGTTTACTGAATGAATTGACCCTTGGTTCCTGAGCCAAAGAACAAGCTCAGGAGCTCGAAACCCGCACAGAGGTTTCTCTGCTCGACCGCAGCGCTCCTCACTCTCATCCCGCTGTCACCACAATCTTCCCTATCTGTTCGTTTGACTCCAGGTACCGATGCGCGTCTACGATCTGGTCAAGTGTGAACGTCCGCGCGAGAACAGGTTTCAGTTCGCTGGATGCGAGCCGATCAAATACCCAACGCTTTGAGCGTTCGAAGCGTTCTGGATGCATCACAATCGAGAACAAAGTGTAGCCCCGGACTGTGAGATTGTTACCGAGAACAACGGACAATGGGAACGGTGTCGGTTCAGACGAAAGCGCTCCATACTCAAAAATAGTCCCTTCCGGTCGCATCGTTTGCGCAACTCGCTCAAGCTCAGGCCCGGCTACCGGATCAAAGGCCAGATCAACCCCTTTACCTGAGGTGATCTCCCTCACTTTCTCAACCCAGCCCTCCGTCTTCGTGTTGACCACGAACTTGGCCCCGGCATCCTGTAACGAGGCTTCCTTCGCTCTGTTTCGGGTAGTCGCAATTGGAATTGCACCTACCGCATTCGCCAACTGAATCGCGGCCAGTCCAACACTGCTCGCTGCAGCCGTGATCAATACGTGATTGCCTTGCTGCATCTTACCGATCTCAATCAGACCGTACGCGGTCAGGTATTGCATCCAGATCGCGGCACCCTCGACCGGGTTTAAATTCTCTGGATACTTGGCCAATGCGTGTACCGGCAAAAGTGCGACTTCACCGTAGGTCCCGTACTTCAGAAGCGAAAATGACGGGATCGAACTGACCCGATCGCCCGGCTTTAGACTGGTCACACCCGGACCGATCTCTTCGACCGTCCCGGAAGCCTCGTACCCAAGCCCCGCAGGAAATTTCGGCTGCTCCAGATATTGCCCACGCCGAAACATCGATTCGGCCCGATTCAACCCGATGGCATCGACCTTGATGAGTACCTCATCTTTTTGCGGCTTAGGCGTCGGCAACTCTTCAAGCTTAAGGACCTCCGGTCCACCAACCTGATGAAAACGAACGATTTTAGGCATGCTAGAGATAGTACGCGGTAGTTGGTGCATGCGCCAGTGTCACCGGGTTGAGCGAACCCATCGGCCTCGCTACTACACCGCACCGTTGGCGAATACCAGACTTGTTTTGCCTCCCTGATTGAACCGTGCATAGTATCGGCCTGGGATTGAATCCCTCTTGCTCATGAGCGGGACCGTAGAGCCGACAAAGGAAAAAGATTCCAATCAATCAGTAAGTCGTTGATAATTAGAACTAAGGGCCTATAGCTCAGCGGTTAGAGCAGGGGACTCATAATCCCTTGGTCGTAGGTTCGAATCCTACTGGGCCCAAACGACTTACGCAAGATTTGACTACACCCTGTGCCTACACTAGTTCCTAAAATAAGCGCGTTTCCGGTTCGGGCCGCGTAAGTCCGGTGGGATCAGGAAAATTTCTCAAAAAGGGGTAATTCCGGTCGGTTCTGGCGATCGGAAACAAAGATCCGAGGTGCGCGGAAATATACAACATAATTAATAAAGTTGGTAACATGTTTGCGCGCGGATTTGCTCCTCTCCAAGGCAGAATGCTGCGCTTGGGTCAGCATCGCGTTCCCACTTAAGAGCGTGATTTGGGCAAAGGTCCTGCAGCTTCAGGTAGGCGCCATCCGGCGAAGACACTCCCAGGCCGCGAAGAAGTCTTTGAGCCAATCGTTGTAACCCATGAGCCGGTAAATAATCCGCCGACCGCTACGCACGATCTGAACCGGCAGCAGCACGATGAGATGCAGGAAGCGACGGAACTCCATGGCGAGTAATTCCAGACCTCGTGGGCGATTAG
>JAFAKL010000015.1 GCA_019235445.1 Verrucomicrobiota bacterium
TGTGGATGCTTGGCGATCTTTTCCGGATCCGCCGTTTGGTAAAAAACACCCTGCGAGAGTTTCCCTACAAAAACCTCGCTGCGCCAGGAGCCGGGAATCGTCAGTTTTCCCGCCCGCAATAAGCCTTCACACACGTTTCTTCCCGCTCCGCCGACCCGTTCCCCTGACGCCCTTTGATTTTCCGGTGAAATCATGTAACGCTGGGAACGGTGAGCATGACGAGAACAATCGACCCCAATACAACGATGGCGGAACTCCTTCAGGAGTATCCTGGTGCGCAACGCGCCCTTTTTCGCGCCTATCACATCGGCGGATGCGCGAGCTGCGGATTCAGTCCGAACGAAACATTGGCATCCGTTTGCGCGCGCAACGATAATCTTCCGGTGGAGGATGTGGTCGCGACAATATTGGCCGGGCACGACGCGGATCAGGAAACGCAAATTTCGCCGGCAGAAGTCGCTGAGCGCTTGCAGTCAGGCGAGCAGGTCCGCTTGATCGATGTCCGCAGCCGGGAGGAGTGGGATGCTGTTCACATCGAGGGCTCCACGTTTTTCACTCAAGAGCTGATGCAAGAAATCGTGTCCGAGTGGCCGAAAGATCGGGAAATCATTTTTGTCTGTCATCTTGGTGTCCGGAGTCTGGATGCAGCGTCATATTTTGCGGGGCACGGCTTTGAAGGTGCCAGGTCAATGACAGGTGGGATCGATGCCTGGAGCGTAGAGGTCGATCCTGATTTGCCGCGATACCATTTGGGATAAAGCATGAAACCAGCAGACGATTTCAATAACAGGCTTGAGGAAGCGATCAAACATCCTAAAAACCTCGGTGAACTTGAGGGAGCCGACGTAGTTGGGACGGTAGGAAGCGAAGATTGCGGGGACATGTTGCGCATGTGGGTGAAGTTCAAGGAGATCGACGGGAAGCGAGTCATTGATAAAGCAACCTTCCAGACCTTTGGGTGCGGAACGGCGATCGCGGTCGCAAGCGTTGCCACGGAGCTGATTTCCGGTAAGACCGTGGAAGAAGCTCTCACGATGAGCGGCGAAGATTTATCGGCTCCGCTTGGTTCGCTCCCACCGCTCAAAATTCATTGTGCTCAACTCGTTGAGGAGGCGCTCCGGTCGGCCTTAGCTCCCGACGCGCAAGCGCCGGAGCAGAAGAATGTTGCTCCGACGTTGCTGCAGCGGATGCAGTCGCCGGCGCAGGAAAAGAGGAAAATAGTCTTAGGCCCTTCGAAATGAGTACTAATCACGAAATCGAGTTAAAACGGGATTGCGAGGCAATCCAGATTCCGGCGGGATTGAAAACGACCATACCGGCCGGGACGAAGGTCATCATTACGCAAAGTCTGGGTGGTAGCTACACCATCGCGTGCGACTATGGGTTGTTCCGGATCAGCGAAGAAAATGCGGCCGCTCTCGGCCTCGAACCTCGGAGTTCGGGGGAGAAGGTGGAAAGAAGCGACGAACAGGTGGACGAAAAAGATGTCTGGGAGCAGCTGCGCACGGTTTACGACCCCGAAATACCAGTTAACATCGTAGATCTTGGCTTGGTTTACGATTGCCAGGTCGTTACTGCTCCCGCCAGCGGCACGAAGGTGGAGGTGAAGATGACCCTCACCGCTCCGGGCTGTGGGATGGGTCCCGCCATCGCCGAGGATGCGAGATCCAAGATCTTGACCATTCCCGGTGTCGACGAAGCAGAGGTAGAACTAGTCTGGGACCCGCCTTGGAATCAGCATATGATTAGCGAAGCGGGCAAGATGAAATTAGGCCTGATCTGAATTGAGCGCACCTTATCTGAAGTTCTGGAGAGTTTTATGTCACAACATCGCAGTTTGAAAGGCGCCAGCACCATCGCAACGAAACGGAATGTGCTGAAGCGATTTGAGCGAGTGGAATTGTTAAAAAAGCGGGGGATGTTTAAAGCGGGCGATAAAGTCATGGGCTTGCCTAAAACGAAGCCGGATGCATAGCCTGATAGAATTCAGCGGATAACGTGCGGCTGAATCGCTTCTTGGCGCTGTCAGGTATCTCCTCCCGGCGAGGCGCTGAAGAGTACATCCGCGAGGGGCGGGTCACGGTTAATGGTGAGTTAATCACTAGCCTGGCCACGCAAGTGGTTTTTGCCGATACGGTGAAGGTGGACGGGCGCATTGTCACAACTCAGGAATTTGTCTATCTCCTGCTGAACAAGCCTGAAGGCTTTTTGACCACCGTATCCGACGAGCGCTCCCGAAAGACCATCTATGATCTTCTTCCTGCCGATCTGCCGAGTCTTGCCCATGTTGGCCGCCTGGACAAAGAGTCAGAGGGCTTGCTTCTGTTGACGAATGACGGCGATCTTGCCTTTCGCATTACCCATCCAAAATTCAAATTGGAAAAAGAATACCTGGTCACGCTTGATCGGGAATTTGATGTAGAGGACTTACCGAAAACGAAAAAGGGTGTCTACCTTGCGGAGGGTCGCGCCCGCTTTGATTTGATCGCTAAAATCAA
Source organism: Verrucomicrobiota bacterium (assembly GCA_019235445.1). Lineage (GTDB taxonomy): Bacteria > Verrucomicrobiota > Verrucomicrobiia > Chthoniobacterales > JAFAMB01 > JAFAMB01. The sequence continues at coordinate 2,499 of JAFAKL010000015.1, forward strand.
CGCGCGTCAGGTCCGTGTGGTCCTTACGCAAGGTCTCAAACGGCAAGTCCGCCGGGTTTTTGCGGCGTTGGGGTACAAAGTGAAGCGCTTGCAGCGAGTTCGGATCGGGCCAATTACTGATCGCGGGCTTCGGTCTGGCGGTGTACGGTCGCTAAGCCAGGCGGAGGTTAATCTGTTGAAAAACCTCCGGTCGAGGAAGGTGCGTTGCGGGGGGCGGGTTTGACATCAGCTATGCCAAAGGGCTAAAATCCTGCGCATCGAAGTGCCATTGACCTCGGACCAACAGGCTAAAACCAGTGGCGACTGTTGCCACGCGAATTTCCACCGTTTGGCACGGTCTACCATTACTTTCAAGCCTGGCAAAACTCCGGTGTTGGGTCCATCTACATCGCGTGCTGTACGAGCAGGCTCGTCGTCATGCCGGACGGGCAGCTTGTC
>JAFAKL010000017.1 GCA_019235445.1 Verrucomicrobiota bacterium
CACCGGTCACTGAACCTCCAACATAGAGCGCGTACTTGCCCGGACTGCGCCCAACAAATGCGATGTCGGCGTTGTAGGGCCGAGCGCAGCCGTTGGGACAACCGGTCATCCGGATCAAGATCGGTTCCTCGCTTAAGCCGAATTCCCTCAAAAGATTGTCGATCTTATCCAGGACGAGGTGGAACACTCTCTCGCTTTCCGCGAGGGCGAGCCCACAAGTTGGCAGGGCGACGCAGGCTTGCGCCAGCCTCCTGGTCTCGGTCAAGTCTTCCGGTTTTGGGATTCCATTCGCGGTCAGGACTTTGGTGACCTTTTCTTGCAAAGCCGGCTCGATATCGTGAAAAATGATGTTGCAATTGGTGGTCAGCCTGACCGGTAATCCAAATTCCTCTGCCAGGGTACGAAATGCGGTTCGCCATTTGAGTCCGTCGGTATCCTTGATGCGGCCCTCCTCAATCCAGAGGGAGCAGAACAATTTGCCGTCCCCCTGTTGGTGCCAGCCGAAAATGTCGCTGACAGTGTTCCAGCGAACTGCTTTTGCCGGTTTGCAGGGGGCGTCCATCCGTTTGACGACCTCTTCCCGGAACCAATCGATTCCGCGCTCGTCGATTAAATACTTCAAACGTGCGCGTTTGCGATCGGTGCGGTTGCCGAAATCGCGCTGGGTGCTGACCACCGCTACGGCGGCAGCCGTGGCATGTTCTGGAGCCAGATAGAATAATGGTTTTGCGAGCGCCGGAAAGGTCTGGGTCTGGCCGTGTGACATCCCGAATCCTCCGCCGGCGACGACGGTATAGCCTTTGACGACTCCATGTACAACGTTGGAAATAAACCCGAGATCGTTGGTATAAATATCGACGTCGTTCCGCGGGGGAATGGCTATGCCGATTTTGAACTTTCTCGGCAAATAGACCTTACCGTAAATGGGCTCGATATCCTCCGTTTCCTGATCCAGGCGCTCTCCGTTCAACCAAATCTGGGCGTAGGCGGCCGTTTTGGCGAGAAATGTGTTACTGAGTTCTTTGGCCAGCCGCTGAGCATCCAGATGTGCCTCGTCTTTGAAAGGGGTTGGAGGAGCGGTGGTATTTCGGACAACATCGCCACAGGCGCCCCAGGTCGTTATGCCGGATTCATTGATCCTGCGGATGCATTCCTGGAGTTCTCCCTTGAGAACTCCATGCAGCTGGAATCCCTGGCGGGTGGTAATCCGGAGGGTTCCGTTCCCTAAATCCCCTGCGATCCGATCGTGTGCCAGGTATTGCTGGGCAGTCAAGGCGCCGCCCGGCAGCTTCGAACGAACCATAAACATCCAGGCCTTATCCAGATTCTGCTTTTTCCGAGCCGCTCGCTGGTCACGATCGTCCTGTTGATAAGTGCCGTGAAACTTCAGGAGCTGATACTCTTCCTCCGAGAAATGGGAGTTACCTCCCAGAAGAGTTTGCTCGATGGTCCCTCGCAGGGCGTGACTTTCAGATTTGACTTCTTCGACGCTTTTGCCAGCCATAGAACGGAAAGTGGATATTCCCTATAGGGATAAGGTATTTTTGGCGGGGTGCAAGGGGAATCGGCGTTCGCCGGTCACCGTTCGCGGTCAAGCCGTTTGCGGGTGCACCAAGAAGCAAGGCGGGACGCCTTGCCTACGCCTCTTCGATCTCAGCTGGGCGCCCGATTTAAACATCATCGCAGACAGAAGGTCAGAGTTCGGTTCCTGCTCAGATCGGAGATGGCGCTTGCGTCGCATTGAAGCGTATGTTAGCGGGCGATGATGGTTCGGTTTACGAAGATGAACGGCGCCGGGAACGACTTTGTGCTTATCGACAATCGATCGGGCGCTTACAAGTTTTCGCCCGGGCAGATCGCCTTTTTATGTGATCGTCATCGAGGTATCGGCGCGGATGGATTGCTTCTGGTAGAGCCCGCCACAGGCAATGCCGATTTTCGGATGCGATATTACAACCGCGACGGCGGCGAAGCGGAAATGTGCGGGAACGGTGCCCGGTGTTTCACGCGCTTTGTCCACAAGATCGGCGGAGCAATCGCCGAGGTCCGATTCGAAACTCAGGCGGGAATTATCGCGGCCAGAATCGACGGTGAATGGGTTACACTTGCGATGAGCCTGCCGCAGGAGCTTGTCCTGCACAGGACGCTAGAGGTGGATGGCGTAAAACTTTCGGCCCATTCTGTTAACACCGGGGTACCGCATGCCGTGACCTTCGTTGACGACATCGAGTCGGCCCCGGTCCTGCGCTGGGGAGCGCAGATCAGGCATCATCCTGCCTTTCTTCCAAACGGAACCAACGTCAATTTCATTGAGGAAATTGAGCCAGGAAAAATCGCCATCCGAACTTACGAACGCGGGATAGAAGCCGAAACGCTGGCATGCGGCACCGGCGTGACCGCGGCTGGGCTGATCTACGCAGCGTTGAGTGAAGCACCATCCCCGGTCCGCCTCCTTGCGCGAGGTGGCGATTGGCTTGAGGTTGGCTTTCATAAAAGCGGAACGGGATTCGAGGACGTCACCCTGAAAGGTCCCGCCGATTTCGTCTTCGAAGGTTGCATCGAAATTCCCTAACCCCCCTAACCCTCTTAACACTCATGTTTACAGGCACCTATACAGCCATCGTTACCCCGTTCAGGAACGGGGAGGTAGATGAAACCGCGTTTCGCAATTTGGTCGAATTTCAAATCGAGAACGGAGTGGATGGGATCGTCCCTACAGGGACCACCGGCGAGGCGGCCACGCTCGATTTCGACGAACATCTGCGGGTGATTCAAATCGCCGTTGAGGAGGCGCGCGGCCGTTGCAAGATCATTGCAGGCACTGGTTCAAATTCGACGCTGGAGGCGATTGAATTGACTCAGAAAGCGGAGCAACTGGGGGTGGAGGCGGCTCTGTTGGCCAGTCCATACTACAACAAGCCCACTCAAGAGGGAGTTTACCGGCACTATAAGGAAATCGCTGAATCAACGTCCCTTCAATTAATGTTGTACAATGTCCCGAGTCGTACCGGGGGTGAAATTGGAGTAGAGACCTGCGCACGCCTGGCGGAAGAGTGCAAAACCATCGTTTCGATTAAAGAAGCGGGCGGATCGCCGGAGCGCGTCTCGGCGTTGAAGAAGATTCTTCCTCCGGAATTCACCATTCTCTCCGGTGACGACGGCCTAACGCTCCCCTTCATGGCCGTAGGAGCCGTCGGCGTGGTCAGCGTCGCTTCCAACGTGATTCCAAAACATATTACGGATATGGTCAACGCCTTCCTGGCAGATCGATCCGCTGATGCGCTGAAAATACACCTTCGTTATTACCAGCTTTTCAAGGATCTGTTTATCGAGTCAAACCCGATCCCGGTGAAAACCGCCTTATATTTAATGGGGATGATCGAAAACGAGTTTCGCCTGCCGTTGTGCGAAATTAGCAAAGCGCATCAGGGCAAACTTCATGAGACCTTGACAGCGCTGAAGTTAATATGACCCGACTGCACGTCCACGGCGGAGATGGACGATTGGGGCGAGCAATCGTGCTAATGGCCAAGGCGTCTGGCGCCTATGAAGTTTCGATCTCCGGACGGGAACAGAAGGCGGCAGAACAGGAAGCAGCGTGGGATATAGCAATCGATGTGAGCCAACCGCAAGGTTCCCTGGCGATTGCCGCCCGCTGTGCCGCGGCTGGAGTACCTCTGGTCATCGGAACGACAGGGCATACGGTTGATGAGCTTGACCAATTGCGCGCAGATACTGCGCGAACGGCTATTTTGCTAAGCCCAAACTTCAGCGTCGGAGTGAACTTGCTCTTCTGGCTGACCGGTAAGGCTAGCGAGATCCTGGGCCCAGAGTACGATGCAGAGATCGTTGAATTGCATCATCGTTTGAAAAAAGATTCGCCCAGTGGAACGGCCAATCGCCTCGGGGAGATTATCGCGGAGACGCGGTCGTTGCAGTTCGACAAAGCGGGTCGGCACGGGAGAAAAGGGTTCTCAGGCGAGCGAACAAGGAACGAGATCGGTGTCCACGCACTGCGCGGAGGAGATATCGTGGGTGAGCACACCGTTTATTTCGCAGGCTCCGGCGAGCGTATCGAGCTAACACACCGGGCATCGAGCCGGGATACTTTTGCTAAAGGCGCTCTGCGAGCCGCTGATTGGCTGCTGGGCAAACCAGCCGGCTGGTATGAGATGCGGGACGTGTTAGGGCTGGCATAAGAAACGCGTCAGCCTCCAGCCCGTTGCCCCAAAAAGGGGTTGCTGATTTTGGCAGTCGCAATGAGACTACCTGCTGGATGCGCTGCGGAATCGGACTGGGTTCGAATATCGAGAATCGCCTCGCGCACCTGCGCATGGGATGCAAAAAAACCCATTTGCTCAATGAGACTGGGCCTCCGATCCGGGCTTCATCAATCTACGAGACCGCCCCGGTGGATTGCCAGCCGGGAACAATGCCCTATCTGAACGCAGTCCTGGAGATCAATTTCAGGGGGCCGCCCCTCGCTTTACTCGATCGGTTGCTGGAAATCGAGAAGGCCATGGGCCGCCCGTCCAACAGACCGAGAAACTCTTCCCGGATTATCGACCTGGACGTGCTCTATGCGGGCAACCTGGTGCTGAATAATCCCGAGATAATTATTCCGCATCCACGAATTAACCGACGCCGGTTTGTCCTGACCCCTTTAGCCGAGATCTCTCCCGATCTTGTTCTGCCCGGCCAGATGCGCTCCGTCCGAAGCATTCTGGAAAGCCTGGAGGATCCTGAGCAGGTTACACGGCTTGACGTTCCATTGTTCGACCGTGAATAAAATTACTCCGGAGATAATCCGCAGCTGGAAGGGAACCCGTCGGCGAATTGCTGCGCTCACCGCCTATGACTTCCCAACGGCAAGGCTTTTAGACGAAGCCGGTATTGATCTGCTGCTGGTCGGCGATTCGCTCGGGATGACGGTACTCGGCTATCCGGACACGACGCAGGTGCAAATGGAAGACGTAATCCACCACACGCGAGGCGTGGCGCGCGGAGTCTCCTCGGCGCTAATTACCGCCGACCTCCCTATCCATAGTTATGATCGCCCCGATCTCGCCGTGGAGAATTCCAGACGCTTGATTGAGGCCGGTGCTCATGCAGTCAAATTGGAGGGCGGACGGGCTTGTGCCGCGCAGATCCGCGCAATCACGGAGGCAAACATCCCATTTATCGGCCATATCGGAATGCTGCCGCAACATGTCCTGGAAGAGGGCGGCTATCGGAAGAAAGGCCGCACAGAGGAGGAAAGCAGTTTCTTGATCAATGAGGGCAGAGCCGTGGAAGAAAATGGAGGATTTGCCTTAGTTCTCGAGCTGATTGTTCCGTCAGTGGCCGCAGAGATCACCCGATCAATTTCGATCCCAACGATTGGCATCGGTTCAGGGACAGAGTGCGACGGTCAGATTCTTGTCTTTCACGATCTCGTGGGTTACTTCCCTTGGTTCAAACCTAAACACGTACAATCTGAAGGCAACGTGGCAGGAGAGATCCGCAGGGCAGCGCGTGCCTACATCGATCGCATCCGCGGCGGAGATTAACGGAAAACGGAAATTTAAGCACAGATGACACAGATTTAGAGAGAGCCTAAGAAGGCATAGGCGGCTAGGCTATTTCGGAACCACACTCCTGGAGACTCTTAATCTGTGCTATCTGTGGTTAAAATCTCCTTTAGGGTTCGAAGACTTTTCCCATCTTGCGGAACTTTTCGTAACGTTCTTCAAGGAGGGTATCGATGGGTTTCTTAATTAAGTGGTCGAGATGCGAGAGGAGGGCAACTTGCAGATTCTGGGCGGCCAGTTTGTGTTCGTGGTGTGCGCCGCCAAGCGGCTCAGGAATGACCTCGTCCACCAAATCCAGCTCCTTCAAGTGGGGAGCGGTCAGCTTAAGCGCTTCTGCGGCTTCCGGCGCATGACTCCGATGCTTCCAGAGAATTGCCGCGCAACCTTCCGGGCTGATCACCGAATAATAGGCATTCTCGAGCATCAGCACACGATCGGCGACTCCGATCCCTAAAGCACCCCCTGATCCACCCTCACCGATTACCGAAGCGATAATCGGAGTGCGCAAAAGCATCATTTCGCTCAGATTAACGGCAATCGATTCGGAGATGTGTCTTTCCTCGGCCCCTACCCCCGGATAAGCTCCCGGGGTATCAATGAGCGAAATCACGGGGAGCTGGAACCGTTCACCGAGCCGCATCACGCGGAGGGCCTTTCGATAACCCTCGGGATGAGCGCTGCCGAAATTTCGCCGAACGTTTTCCTTGGTATCTCTCCCCTTCTGGTGCGCCACGACGACACAACGATATGCTCCGATGGTGGCGAAACCGCAGGGCATTGCCTCGTCGTCGCCAAAAAGCCGGTCACCGCGCAGCTCAATAAAGTCCGAAAAAGCCAATTTCAGGTAATCAAGAGCGAACGGGCGCGCGGTATGGCGAGCAATCTGCACTTTCTGCCAGGCGGAGAGGTGCTCGTAAATCTCCCGTCTTGTCTCTTCGATCTTGGTTTCTATGGCACGCATCTCGCGCTCGAGATTGACCGAACTAAGCTTTGAATGCTTCTTCAATTCGTCCAGCTGCTTCTCGAGTTCGACGATTGGCTTCTCGAATTCCAGGGGTTCTACCTTCATTTCACAATCACCGGTGTCTCTTTCACCACCAGGGCAAACAATTCTTCCATGTCGGCAGCACTGAGCAGGACGCCAGTGCCGGGCTTTTCAATGTTGGGAGTTTGCGGATTCGTTTCGGAATACAGGGTGATACCACTATCGTTAATGACAATCCATCGGCTGCTTCCCAGGTATTTTTTTTCTCCGAACGCAACACGAACACCGCCAGACCAGGCAATCTTCTCGCGCATTTTGAATTGACCGCGGGCAAATTTTGGCGGCAGCTTCACTTCCAGAGGCTGGTACCAGCGGAAAAAAAATCCGTTATTCATGAGGGTCACATCCTTTCTCTTCGTATCGATCACGAGGGTGAATTGACCTTTCGGAACGATCAGCCTCCTGCCGGGCTGAATGGTCAGACTATCCAGACCGTTGGCCTTAAAAATAAGTTCAGCTGGAGCCTTCGTTTTAGTGGCGATTTTGGCGATCGAGTCCCCGCGCATGACGGTGTATTCTGTCCTGTCCGGCCCCGGAGCCGGTGAAAAGAATTCACTGATATTCAGGTCGCCCAAGAGTTTTCTGGCTTCATTGGCTCTGACCGAGTCAGGAAAGCTTTGGATCAAGGCCAGAAGCATCTTCTCCGACTCACTTCGATCGCCACTGGTCATCTGTTGTTTCGCCTGATCGTACATGACTATGCCGGGATCAGGCGTTGGTGTAACAACCGGTTGGTTGCCGATGCCGAAGCGGTCCGGCCCTTGAAAAAATAATCGATACGCGACAAAACCTCCTCCGCCGAAAACGCTGGTGGCCAGCGAGGCCACGATAAGAAGCTTCACCAGGTTGTTCATTTAGGACTTCCGCCGGAAGCGCCTCAGAACGCCTCCGGACCAGCACCTAAAGAAGGCCCTTCCGGCGAAAATCCTGAATATTCCGACTAGCCGAGTGTTGGATCATTTCCACCGTAAACTTCAGCAGACAAACCTCCCAACCCTCATCGACGCCGTGAATGACGGCGCTGGTGCTCCGGAGTGATTCCGGGACCTGATTTGTCACGCGATCCAGGACAGCTTGAACCGAATCGTGGACCAAGTTCTCAGAAAGATCATCTTTGCGGATCTGAAATCCATAGCTCAGCAATGCAGCATGCCGCAATCTGAGTAATTCGGCGAACTTTTGCGCCTTTTCTCCGAAGCCCTCCAGGGTCAGCTTGGCGACATTTTCCGCGGTCAAAATCTGTGGACGATCCGCCTGAATTCTTCCGTCGCGAATGCGGATCTCGTTCGTGGTGTCCATCAACTCTGTGACGAGGTAGAAATGGAAGCTGGTGGCGCCAAAGGTCTGGATCCGCCGCTCCGGTGAAACAATTACCTTGGTGTTTTCTAGCGCGTACTGCAGGTCGTCCTCCGAATACATAAGATAAATTTGCTAGTTTAGCCTGTTTCCGCGAGCGACACAAACATCCACCTGCAAAAGCACTGGGCCTGGCATGTTGTTGCCTTGCCTCTCCCGGCAGGGCAAAGGCAGACCGGCACCCACTTTCTGCTTCGCCGCGCCTATTTTGCCCGCTCTTCGATATATCGGATGACGTCGCCGACTGTCTGTAGCTTTTCGGCATCTTCGTCAGGAACTTCGACCGAAAACTCCTCCTCGAAGGCCATTACGAGCTCTACCGTGTCAAGCGAGTCAGCGCCAAGATCCTCAATGAAGGAAGCATTAGGTGTGACTTGCTCCGGATTCACGCCGAGTTGCTCGACGATGATCTCTTTCACCTTTTCTTCGATGGATTTCTCTGACATATATCGCGTTCTTCCCGGTTGTAGTTAAGACGTGCCTACGGTTAATTACGAAGCCCGGTGATGGCAACTAAATTAATTGCATTAAATAGCAACTACTTTCTTGTCCTTTAAACGCTCTATTTTTCGCGCGCAGGTTCCCCTTCCGCTGTTTGGGGCAAATCGACTTGCCTGAACCGCGAATTCGCGATGATTTAAGCACGAAAGCGCCCGACAAACATGCTTTTTTGAGCGAGGGTTCAGACAACAGCTACCCACTTGCCGATTTTATCAGGATTGCAACCACTTTAGTATTGACCTATCCAAAGGAAACGACAACCTAGACGCCCGTTTCTAAGGACTCTCTCGGCCACCCCGCCGGGAGCGTTGTTTTGGGTTTAATTAATACCTGTAACCTGCCATGACGGACCCGATCCCTTCGCTTGATCTTCGTTTAACGCCCGATTGGCTGAAGGAATCGGAGCCCGGCAACCGCTACGCAGATTATGATGGGGATGACTCGCAGGATCGGCACCACCGCGCGCGCCGTGACCGGCGGGACGATCGCCCTAGACGCCCCAACCCTTCCCCTGATAACCGGCCACGGCGTGCACAACCCGATCGGACTCTGGCAGCAAGCGCTAAAACGCCTCGGGCTCCAGCTCAACGCTCCACCGAAACCGGCAGTCCTAAACCGTCCAGGAACGAACGGCCACGTTTGCCACGGCGCGACGACCAACCTCCTCGGCCCGAGGTCGAACCGGCTCCGGTCCAAATCGATTTTCTCCCGGAAGAGCGAGCGTTTACCAAAATCATTCAGCAGATCAAACTGGGCCACATTGCCTATCCGTTGTTCGGTTTGGCCCGCATGTTTTTGGAGCGCCCTGAGCGCCATCGAATCCGCGTTCGGTCTCTGGACAATCACACTATGTTTTATCAATTCGGCGACGAAGGTTCGGTCGCCATGGATTCTGCCGCTCTGGAGCGCAATGCCTTTCACGACAAAAAAGACGATTATTACGAGACTCAGATCGTCGAGAAGGAGCCGATCAAAGGAAATTTCACAGCGGTCGCCCGCTGTACCCTGTCCGGAAAAGTTCTCGGGCCTACCAATTACCACGCTTTTCAGCCTGCTCTGCGGGCGCTGTACGACCAAAGGTTCAGCCGGCGGATGAGTTTTGACGATTATCGGCGCGCGATCGAGATCAGCAGCGACCCGCAACTGGTTGAAGAGTGGAAAGAGGAAGCGCGAAAGTCCGTCACCTACCGAACCAAAGATCAGGAAAATCCGGTCGCGCTTGATAGTCTGGCTGCCGTTGAACAGCATTTTCGCGCCAATTACCTGCCGAGTCTGGTGCGGCGCTGTCTGGCGGCAGAACTATCGGGAGAAACAGCCAGGCACCTCCCGGATCGTGGAATCGTCGCCGCCATCCGCAAGGCGAGAGATCGCGAAAATCGATTCCCTGCCCAAATTGCGGGAGCCTTGCGGCACGGTCTGAACCAAGCAGGACTCCACGTGTTCAAGCACAAGAAACGAATCCTCTACATCTCCACTGTACGTCCCCAGGCGTTCGACACGAGCCAAGGATCCGTTTCCGTCGGGGTCTCCGCAGTCCTGTCCACCATTAAATCGTACCCAAAGATTTCCAGGAAACAATTAGCGGAGAAAGCGCTGGCTAAACTGATCGGCGAAAAATCAAAAGAGGAATCCAGTGAGGAGTACCAACATGCGAAGACCACGCTGGCAACCGACCTGATCTGGCTGGCCAAAGCCGGTCACGTGATCGAGTTCGCGGACGGGTCGCTTGATTTGCCTTTGCCGCCCAGGCCGGTCGAAACAGCCAAAGGAGGCGCCGCTCCGGCCACCCAGCAGAACCTTGAAACGGAGGAAACCGACAATTCTCCGGAGGCAGAATCTTCCTCCGGTCAATCGGAATCAGAAGAATTGACTGGAGAATCATCCGTGGTGGAACCCGCAAGCGGGGAAGCAACCTTGGAGCCGTCGCTTCAACTGCCAACGGACCCGCCCGAGCTTTTGGAACCGGGACCTGAATCGCTGGAGCAGGCGCCGAGTCATTCCGATTTGCTTCCCACCTGAATACCTGTTGATTTTCTCATGCGGATCATTCGATACCTTGCGCAGGAGGGCGATGTCCGGTTTGCGGCCGAGCAATCCGGTGGACGTTTCTTAGACATTCGCGGAGACATTCTTCGAGAATACGAAATAACCGATCGCGAATCGAAGATTGCCCAGTTCCTGGCGCCGATCGAGCCTCCCGTGATCCTTTGCATCGGCCTTAACTATCGAAAACACGCCGCAGAAACTGGAGCAAAGATTCCTGAACGCCCGGTCCTGTTCATGAAAAGCCCCGGCACGGTGCAAAACCCGGGTGATGCTATCGTCCTGCCAACCAGACTTCGCAGCGACGAAGTCGATTACGAATGCGAGTTAGCGGTGGTAATCGGGCGAAAGTGCAAAAATGTCTCCCGAACTGAAGCGCTCGACGTGGTCTTAGGTTACACCGCCGGCAACGACGTGAGCGCGCGCGACTGGCAAAAGCGGATGGGCGGCGGTCAGTGGTGTCGCGGAAAGGGTTTTGATACTTTCGCGCCTCTAGGCCCTGCCATCGTGACGAAAGACGAAATCCCCAACCCGAATTCTCTCAGGATCGAGACCCGGGTGAACGGCAAGACTCGTCAGAGTTCAAACACTTCGGATATGATCTTCGACGTACCGGCACTGATCGAATTTCTCTGCGGAAGCACTACTCTTTATCCGGGCACCGTTATTCTGACCGGGACACCCGAGGGCGTCGGGATGGCCATGGATCCACCGCAATACCTTGCCGCGGGAGATGTGGTGGAAATCGAAATCGAGAAAATTGGCGTCTTGCGCAATCCGGTGGTGGCAGAGGAATAGGAGTCAGGAGTCAGGAGTTGGTTCTTGACCAAATCTGCGAGGGAGATTTTTCTGGAGAGTCCACAAAGAATGTGGACATGATCTTCGACTACGCCGACCTGAAGTGGGTCGCACTCCAAACCCCGCAACGTGCCGGTCAAATAAGCATGTACCTCCGATCGGAGTTGGGTCGACTGCAAGGATGGCATTCGATTTTTGGTGGAGAAAATGATGTGCACCAAAACCAGGGCGAGCGATCGAGACACATGAAATTACACGATATTCGTATGTTTTTATCATCCTCAATCTTGCGCCCTTGCAGGGCGCATCGCCTGGGGGTGGCCGGTTCCCCCAGGGTTAAAACCCCGTATGTGTTTAGCCTCACTGGGGCGCATGGCGAACTGAGGCGCCGCATGCGCCTCAGGGTGCTATCGACCGAATTCTTTCCTGCGCGCTGCAACTTAGCGCTATTCGGAACTCTCCCCATTCTGCAACTTCTGAACTCCTGCAACTCCTGAATTCTTCTCCTGATGGCTTTCGACCTCTCTTCTCAGTTCAAACCGCGTGGCGATCAGCAGCAGGCGATTGATCAACTTGTCCGTTCGCTGGAGGCGGGTAATCGGCATCAGACGCTGCTTGGGGTGACCGGGTCGGGTAAGACTTTCACGGCCGCCAATGTGGTTGCGGCCTTGAACAAGCCGACACTGGTGATTTCACATAACAAGACGCTCGCGGCCCAGCTCTATAGCGAGTTTAAGCAGTTTTTCCCAAATAACGCCGTGGAATACTTCGTTAGCTATTTCGACTATTACCAGCCCGAAGCTTACATTCCGAGGAGCGACACCTACATCGAGAAGGACTCTTCTATTAACGAAGAGATCGAGCGGCTCCGTCTTTCTGCCACGAGCTCCTTGCTTTCCCGAGAGGACGTCATTGTGGTTGCCAGTGTCTCCTGCATCTACGGTTTGGGTTCACCGGAAGATTACGCAAACATGGTGTGTCCTGTCGTGAAGGGACAAAGGATTTCCCGTGAACTTCTGCTGGCGAAACTGGTCGATATGCTCTACGAGCGTAACGACATCGCCTTGACGCGCGGAAGGTTTCGCGCCCGCGGCGATGTGGTCGAAGTCCATCCGGCGACCTTCGATGAGGAGGCCATCCGGCTGGAATTTTTTGGGGACGAAATTGATCTGATTGCACGTTTCGATCCACTTACCGGGCAGACCATGGAACAGCTCGACCGGTTCACCTTTTACCCGGCAAAGCAGTTCGTGACCCCCTACGACAAAATGCAGCGCGCGCTCAAAGCGATTCGCGAGGAACTCGACGAGCGAGTCAAATGGTTTGAAGCGCATGCCAAGTTCCTTGAAGCGCAGCGGATCAAGATGCGGACAGAATTCGACCTGGAAATGATGCAGGAGATGGGTTTCTGCAGCGGGATCGAGAATTACTCCAGACATTTGAGCGGACGCCCAGCCGGCTCGCGCCCCTACACGTTGCTTGATTTTTTTCCGAACGACTTTCTCCTGATCGTTGATGAATCGCACGCTACGATCCCGCAAATTGGAGGAATGTACGAAGGGGATCGCTCCAGGAAAACCGTATTGGTCGAGTACGGCTTTCGCCTTCCAAGCGCCCTGGATAACCGCCCTCTCAATTTCCAGGAATTTATGGGAATGGTTCACCAGATTCTTTACATCAGCGCCACTCCAGCCGCGTTCGAGATGGAGAACAGCGTGGTTGGCAACAGAACCTATATCCCCCACTCGCGTGCGCGGATCGGACAGCCAGAGACCGAACCGGCTTTGCTCCCGATGCTCACTGGTCAGTCAGTGCCGACTCCGGATGTCCATAGGCCGGGCACGCTCCTTGCCGCACAGCAGATCATCCGGCCTACCGGGTTGTTAGATCCGAGAATAACGGTTCGACCCCTGAAAAACCAGATTGACGAAACAATCGAACTTTGCCGGCGACGAACGGAAAAGGCCGAACGCGTTCTGATCACCACCCTGACCAAACGGACCGCGGAGGATCTGACGGATTATCTGCGTGATGTGGGGCTAAAAGTGCGTTATCTGCACAGCGAAATCAACGCGATCGAGCGAGTTGAAATTCTCCGTTCCCTCCGATCGGGCGAGTTCGATATTTTAGTCGGGATCAATCTCTTGCGAGAAGGCCTGGATCTGCCGGAAGTCAGCATGGTTTGTATTCTGGATGCGGACAAGGAAGGATTTCTCAGAAGTCAGACCTCGCTCATCCAGACGGCTGGCCGGGCCGCCCGCCACGTGAATGGAGAGGTCGTCCTTTTCGCCGATACTTACACCGATAGTATTCAAAAGCTGATTGCGATCACCGAATTCCGGCGGGCCAGGCAAATTGAGTACAATGAGGCGAACGGGATCACGCCCACCAGCGTCAACCGGGCCGTGCAGGAGAGCTTGCACACTCTGTTAAAAGGGCGGGAACTCGAGGAGTCGGTCATTCGAGAGGGCGGCGGCGATTTCAATATCACGGAAGTCCTTCGCGAACTCGAAGAAGAGATGCAAATTGCGGCAGCCAACCTGGAGTATGAGCGAGCCGCACTGTTACGCGACCAAATCATGGAACTGAAGAACGGCACCGGCCTGGCAAGGATCGAGCCGAAACGTCGTCCGGTGAAATATGGCGGGAGTAAAGCTGGTCGTTCCTCTAAGGCAAAGAAGCGATGAGGCTAAGCAACTTCTTTCCCAGCGATTAGCTGGAGCCCAGATAGCCAGCGAGTCGTCATTGTTGACCAAGGCGGCAGGGCACATCGTGGTTTATCGCCCATCTAGTCAACGGACAGTGGCAAATATGCCAGGGGTGCTGCACGACCCTCACGAAACACCGCTCACGCGAGTCAATCGCGTAGACTTGTTAAACTGGGTCTCTCCGACCCAACTCCGGATCAGGGATAAGGTCTTAGAGGAAAATGGCACTGCTACCGCTATCTGGCACGAGTATTACGAGAGCCTGCAATTTAGCCCCTCTCTCAGGCTGATTGCTGACTGCGGTGAAGGGCACTGGAGTTCATGGAAGAATCACAGAAATAAGCACAAACCTACGCCATTATCCTGAACCATTGCACAAGAAGGAAGAGAAAGGCTGGAGATTCGATCGAAAGGGTAAAAACATTAAGTAAGGCTATCGAGCAATTGCTGCTGCAAGGGGTCAGAGACAGGGTCGGTGCCGGGTTATGGATCTGAGACTGTTGACCTGGCATTTTTTATCTACTAGCACCAGTCAATTCGACCCGTTCCAGTCAGATCCTAACAAACCCACTACCATTGACTTACGTTAAGCAATAACCTTAACAAGTAACTGGCTGAGAATGAGCTTCGGGTCGAGCTGGGTGGTTACTATCTGGAGATTGGCTTCCAGGCAGGCGCGGAGGCCCTCTACCAATTCGGCTAGTTCGAAGCGATGCGTCTCGCATGCAGCCATTCCCAGGCTGTAAACGTTGATTCCTCCATCCTTCCGCCGGGGAAGGTGCCGAGTCGCCTCTTCCGGTAGTAGCCCCAGGATGGAGTTGAACTGAAACGGCGCGTGCGGGCGGCTGATCTTGTGTCTCAGCAAGAGGTCTTTGGTGACAAGCAGATTTCGAACAGTCGGGATGATCGCGGCGTACAGAATGCCGATTGGTGTCTCGCCTTGAAAAATTAACTGGTCCAAGAGCGCGAGGCTCTCTCCCAGTTGGCGCTTTGAGAGGCACGTACCAAGCTCCCAAATCACGCCGCTAGCCGATTTCGCAACCAGAGCGCGCACCATTTCGACCGTCACCGTTCGTTTATCGCCCAGGTAAAGGTCGATTTTTTCGAGTTCGTTCCGAAGTTGACGGCCATCGACCCCGGCCAGCCGGACAAACACTTCCAGGGCTTCCGGTTCGAACCTCAGCTCGAGTTCAGTGGCCAATCGGTGCACCACCGTCTGAACCTCCTCCTCCCACCCGGGGCGGGTGGGGTCGATACGATCAAACTGCTCCACCCTGGCAAATTTGCCGAGCGACTTGTAGAAGCTGCGGCGTTTGTCTACCTCCGAGGCGCTCAACAGAAAGCGCACGCCATCCGGCAATCCTCGACTAAGAAAATCCTTCAGGTCGTCCAGGGCTTCCTGAACCGCCGAAGAGCGACCCGGCCCGGCATCCGAGAGAAAGTTGGCGTTTTTGAGCCAAACCAGTTTGTCACTACCGAAAA
This sequence comes from Verrucomicrobiota bacterium, assembly GCA_019235445.1. Lineage (GTDB taxonomy): Bacteria > Verrucomicrobiota > Verrucomicrobiia > Chthoniobacterales > JAFAMB01 > JAFAMB01. The sequence goes on from JAFAKL010000017.1 coordinate 15,504, forward strand.
AGGGAAGCGTTTGAATCGCCTCTCTCACCTGTCGGAGGCGCAAGATGGCTTGTTCAGCGTTGTCCGTCATTCCATCGATTGTATCCACCCCGAACTCCGCGCCTTGTTCCGGCGTAAGTTCGCGTGCCAATTCGTTGGCACGCCGTTTTGTCTCTCCTTCGTCTGATCCAATCACCGCGAAAATCCTGGAAGAAGGTTCAGAGGCGATGGTTCGTTTTTTGCGCTGAGGCATTAGATAAGGTCTACCCGGTAAAACCGGACTTCAAGTCCTCTGAGCCCACCGTGCGGACCTTCCTAACGCGCGAGAATCAGATTGCCGTTTTCGATTCGAACCTCATGCACTGATCGGTCCCCTTGGACCTTGTTCAACGTCGACAATGCCTGTTCCATGAGAGGCACCACAATGCGTTGATATTGCCGTGTCTCTGCGGCTTTCAAGGGGATGCCTTTTTCT